>NZ_PZKN01000002.1 GCF_003046795.1 Desulfonatronum sp. SC1
GACGCGGGGAAGGGGGGCATTATGCCTCTATTTTGCTTGAGAGCAAATGGCGGGGCAGCACGGAGGAACGGTCGAACAGCAACGAACGACGAACGACGAACAACGAACAAACGGAGAACGCCATGGTTGACTTGGATGAAGCACGTCAGGAGTACGCCGAACGGCAACAGGAATTGGTTCGGATGCGGGAGCGGTGGATTGAAGAGATGCGGGAATACTCGGAGTATCTTCGGGATAGGGCTGAAAGGGATGGCGGAGGGGAGGCCGGGGGATGAGCTCAGCTCCCGGCCTGGGCCAGGAGTTTGTTGAGCAGTTTCCTGATTTGTTGGATAGTGTACGGCTTGGCTATCGCGTCGATAAAGCCGAATTTTTTAAAATTCGTCATCACCGGGTCGCTGGAGTAGCCACTGGAGGCCACGACCTTGGCCGTGGGATCGAGCTTCAGGATTTTCCGGACCGCCTCCTTGCCGCCCATGCCGCCGGGGATGGTCAGGTCCATGATCACCACGTCGAAGGGCAGACCTTCGGCTAAGGCCTGTTGGTACCTAGCCACGGCCTCTTCGCCGTTTTGAACCGGAACGACCGTATGGCCCAAGTGTTTCATCAGGTCCAAGCTGACGTCCAGGATCATCACATCGTCATCCATTATCAAGATGCGTCCTCCCGGACGGTCCGGATCGTCCTCTTCGGTGGCGCGGGGCGTCGGCGAGGCTGTGGGCACGGCGGGCAGAAAAACATGGAACGTCGTGCCTTGTCCGGGCACGGATTCCACCGTGATGACTCCGCCGTGCCGCTTGATGATGGAATAGCTTGAAGCCAAGCCGAGTCCCGAGCCGTGGGTTTTGGTGGTGAAATACGGATCGAATATCTTGGTCAGATGTTCCGGGGAGATGCCGTGTCCCTGGTCGGTCACGGATAATCGCGTAAACGGCCTGGAATCGCTGATGGCTTCCGGGAGTTTTGGGGCGTCGATATTCGCTCCGGTCAGGGTGACCAGTCCGCCTTGGGGCATGGCATGGTGGGCATTGAGAGCCAGGTTGTGGATAACCCGGCTGATTTGGTCCGGATCGGCGTGGACGGACCAGAGGTCTTCGGGGAGTTCGAAGACGCATTTGGCGCTGGTCCCGCGCAGGGCGAATTCAGCCGATTCTCGCGTCAGTTCGCCCAGGGGGAGGATTTCCCGGATGGGGGTTCCGCCCTTGGCAAAGGTCAACATCTGTTGGGTCAGGCCCTTGCCCCGGTAGGTGGCGTTTTCAGCCTCGCGGAGCTTGCGTTCGGCCTTGTCCTGGTCGGCTAGGGACAGCCGGGCCAAGGTGATGTTTCCCAGGATCGCGGTCAGGGTGTTGTTGAAGTCGTGGGCTATGCCTCCGGCCAGAACTCCCAGGGACTCCAGCTTTTCGGCCTTGAGGGCTTCATCCAGAAGGCGTTGCTTCTCGGTTTCGTCTCGGAAGGCCAGCACCACGCCGATCACCCGACTGTCCTTGTCCCGGATCGGGGCCGCGTTGGACGCGATGATCCGTTGCGTTCCATCCCTGGAAACAAGGTGAGCACTACCCCCCGACTGGCGAACGACCCCGTCCGTCAAAACCTGTCGGATCAAGTCTTCGGCCTGCCCGAAACGATCATCCCGCATTCGGAGCACTTCGGACAAGGACCGGCCTTGGGCCTCGTCTTGGAACCAGCCGGTCAACTCCTCGGCGGCCTTGTTCAGAAACAGCACCTTCCCTTCGGTGTCCGCGGCGATCACTCCGTCGCCGATGGATCGCAGAATCACGGCCAATCGCTCTGAAACAAGTTCCGCCGCCTCCGCCAGCCGCTGCGCCTCCTGTTTGCTGTTTTCGGCCTGGGACAGGGCGCCCTTCAGATTGGCGACCATCTCGGTGATGGCTTGCATCAACCGTCTCGCTTCTCCGTAAAATCGCCCGGCAACTCCGGCGTTGAGGTCTCCGGCTGAGACCTTGTCCGCGTAATCGGCCAGAATGCTCAGGGACCTTGTGAACACGACGGAGGCGAGCAGGGTCGCTGGCAGGACGAGAAGCAGGATGATCAGCGAAAACGTGACCACCTCTGCGCGCAAGACGCGCATTTCGGCCTGAATGTCATCGATGTACAGGCCGGTACCCAAAATCCAGCCCCAGGGTTCGAAGAGCAGAGCATAAGATTCCTTGAGGTGCCAGGCCTCCTCGGTCATGCCCTCGGAGTGCGGCCTGGGCCAGTTGTAGCTCACGAAGCCGTCTCCGGTTTTCGTGACAACCTCGACAATCGCCCAGGTGATGTTCTTTTCACGGGCAAAGTTCTGTATCGGGCCGTTGATGCCGTACTGGATGCGCGTGACGCAATAGTACAAAGGGTCGTCGGGCAAAGCATCTTCCAGTTCCGTAATGAAGGGATGCATGACAAGTCGAAGGTCAAGCGCGTCGTCGCTTCTGATCCAAAAATAACCGTCCCGTCCATAGCGAATGTGCCTGATCCGTTGCTTGGCTCGTTCCTGGGCGTCCTCAAGGGTCAATTCCCCGTCCCGCACCCGCTGCACGTACTCGTCGAGCAGGGAGTGGACCGAGTGCGCGACATGCATCAGCGCCTCCCTCCTGCCGTACAGCAGCCGCTCCTGAATCAAGGGCACGAAATAGAACATAATGGTCCCCCAAAAAAACAGGACGAGCGCCAGAATCAGCCCGAAGGTCTTGGCGGGGATGGACAGGTTCAGAAGTTTGTTGAGCATCGGTTGCCCTTATTCCAACTTGGTCTGGGTCTGCTTCAATTCCGTCACGTCCATGAGCATGACTAGGGCGCCGTCGTACTCGCCTTTGTCCGTGAACAGCGGCGCTGCGGAAATCATCACCCAAATGGTTTGGCCGTTTTTGTGCATGATGCTGGCTGGAAAACGCACATTATGTCCGATTCGGCTCTGTTTGACAAAGAACTGAATTCGTTTCAATTCTTCTGGGGGGAGAAAGTCCAGAGCCGAGCCCCCCACCAGTTCCTCCGCCGAATATCCTCCCAACTCTTGAATCCGTGCGTTCGCGAACGTAATCCGCAGGTGTCGGTCCAAGCGCAACACTCCCTCGCTGGTCCGTTCCAGGATCAGGCGGTGCAACTCCTCGCTTTCCCGTAGCCGTTCCTGAGCCGCCATGACCGCCGTCAGGTCGTAGAGCGTGACGATAACACCGAGTATTTCTTTTCTTTTTAAGCAGGGAGTAAGAAATACCCGCATATATCGTCGCCCATGGCCTCCATAACTGAGCCATTCTTCCTTGACCGTCGCTTGCCCGTGGAGTTGTGCATTTTCCATGTCAGGTTGAAGAGCTCGATCAAAAAAATCGCGTCCCCAGCGTTCGATCAGTACTTCGCTGTACATCCGCCCCTCAAGCTCCCGCACGGAGATGCCAGCAAGTCGGGCATACGCGGGATTGACCTTTTTAACCAAGCCGGACCTGTCCACGAATATCTGAGCGTCCAGAGAGCTGGCGATCATTAGATCGGATATTCGCAAACCTTGTTCGGCCTTTTCCCGTTCAAGAATCTCCTGTTGCAACCTTTCCACGGTCAGAGCCAGTTCTTTGTTCCGCTCCAGGATGTACGATTCCAGTTGTCTCTGGTTGTGTACAAAGGAGCGATGCAGGGAAATGCAGTCCGTCACTTCCCGGACTGTCAACAGGAGGCCGTTTTCGCTTCCCGTCCCGGAACCCAAAGGCTCGGCCTGGATCATGATCATGCGCCGTGCCGAAGCTTTCCCGGTCAAGGCAACCAGAATGTCCTTTTCGTTCGGCTCCAGAGCGGAAGAGTGAATAAAGGATTCGACCGTCGCCCTGTCCTCGGAACGTACATGCTTGAGAAAACGCTTCAGGGTGGGCTTGATGGAAAAGGGACGATAACCCAGCAAGGCATACAAGGAAGCGGACCATGTTCCGTGCCGGGAAGAAGCGGGAAGGAGCCATGCTCCGGTCCTGGTGGAAATGATCTCGTCGTTGAAGATGGATGCTGTTCGTTCCCGGCCGGATGGGGGAGGTAGTTCGGAATGGTTTGGTGACGGGGAGGGGTCATGAAAGAGAAAAAGGGTCACCGGGGCGGTATCCAGAACCCGGCAAAGTTTTTCCAGGAGAGCGAAGGAAGGCGTAGAGAGGCCGCGCTCGATACGGCTGATTTGTTTCAGGCTCAAGCCGACTCTTTCCGCCAATCCGGATTGGGTAAAACATTTCAGAGAGCGATAATATCGGAGCCGCTTGCCGAAACGTCTGGCTACCGACAAGTCTTCACTCATGAGAGTCCTCCGCAGGGTGAAGGAAGTCCGTCACCGTAAGGGATGTCGACCGGTTGTCCGGAAGCCGTCTCGACGTTTCACGCCGAGACGGCTCCGTAAACAATCGAGATTGATCAGCCGTTCTTCATCCGTTGCACCAACTCCTGCAACTCCACGGCCTGCTGGGCCAGTTCGGAGATGGCCTGGGCAGACTGGTTCATGACTTCGCTGGTTTCCGAAGAGATGCGGTTGATATCGTCCACGCTACGGTTGATCTCCTCGCTGGCCGAGGATTGTTCTTCCGCGGCGGTGGCGATGGATCGGACTTGGTCGGCGGCTTCCTCGACCATGGTCACGATTTCCCGCAGGGCGCCGCCGGAAGTATCGGCCAGCTTGGTGGCCTCGGCCACGGAGCGCACCGCCTGCTCCACACCCTGGATGTTGCTTTGAGTGCCTTCCTGGATGGCTGAAATAGCCTCGCCCACCTCCTTGGTGGCATTCATGGTTTTTTCGGCCAGCTTGCGTACCTCGTCCGCCACAACGGCGAACCCGCGTCCCGCGTCCCCGGCCCGTGCCGCCTCGATGGCCGCGTTCAGGGCCAGGAGGTTGGTCTGATCCGCGATGTCCTCGATCACGGTCATGATCCGTCCGATCTGTTCGGCTTGCCTGCCCAGTTTGCCCAGATTCTCCTTCATGGCTTGGGTCTGATTTTCCACTTGGTTGATGGCCGCCACGGCACGGGTGACCACCTCCGCGCCCTCCTGGGCCTTGGTTCGAGCCTTGTCCGAGCCTTCCGCCGCGTTAGAGGCGTTCTTGGCCACCTCCAGCACCGTGGCGTTCATTTCCTCCATGGCCGTGGCCGTCTCTCCGGTGCGGCTCTTCTGTTCCTCAGCGCCCCGGCTGGCCTGCTCCACCTGGGCCGCCAGTTCTTCCGAAGCCGAAGTCATGCGTTCCACCACGCCCTCGATACTTGTTGCGGCCTGGAGCATGCCGTCTCGCTTGGCCGTCTCGGCTTGAGCCCTGGCATCCTCGGCCTCACGGGTTGCGACCTGGGCCTTCTCCGTCTCCTGGCGGGCCAACTCGGACTGGTGCTCTGCCTCCTTCATCTTTTCAATCAGGGACTGGACCATGGTTTGAATGCTCTGGTTCAGTTTCCCGATCTCATCCTTTTGGTCAATGCCGGACTGGGACTGTAGGTCGCCCTTGGCCACGGCCTCGGCGAAGCACATCAGACGGTTTACCGGATTGGTGATGCTCCGGCTGATCAATATCGCGATGGCGATGCCCAAGCAGAAGAAAACCAGGGAGGCGATGGCGATGGTCCAGCGCAACTGATACACCGGAGCCAGCACGTCGTCCTGCATGGCCCCCACGGCAATGGACCAGCCCGTGCCAGGAATGGGCGCGAACCCGAAATAGCGATCCATCCCCATGAAAGGATACGCGTCAAACCCGGACTCGCCCCGGACCATGCGTTGGAACATGGCCGCCAACGCGGCGAATTGGGCATCCGTCCTCGCCTCTTCGATGAAGTTGCGCTGATCCAGCACGAACTGTCTGTTGCCGTGAGCGATCAGTGTGCCCTTATCGTCGATGATGTAGGAGTACCCCGCGGTTCCGTATCCGATATCGTCCGAGATCTCACTGAGCAGGGTCGCGTCCAGGACAGCGAAAAGAACGCCTGAAATCCGTCCCTGTCCTCCTCTGATCGGCGTGGCAGCAATAATAATCGGTTTATTCAGCACGCGATGAATGATCACGCTTGAAAATACGCTTTTCCCATTCATGGCTTCCTTGAAATAGTCTCTGTCACTGACGTTGGTCGTGGAACCTGTTGGAGAGCGGGTATTTCCGTCGGGCGTCACGACAACCATATCCTGATAGCCCAATCTGGCGATTTCGAACTCCAACGCCGGTTGTTGTTGCGGCCAGTCCATGGTTTGGATGACATATCGGGCGGCAACCCCTTCTATGGCCAATAAATGATACTCCAGACTGCTTTTCACCAGCCGTGCGCCGTCCGCGGCCATCAAGGGGATATTTTCTTGTACTTGCTCGATTACGGCACGAGAGGCGCGGTCATAGGCGATAAAACCCAGTCCTCCGCAAACAAGTAAAAGCAAGGCCAGAAAACCGCTGATCAGTTTGATGCCAATGGGAATGTTTTTCATTGCTTTCCTCGTCTTTACGGTTGGTTTCAGGTTTTATAATCCCGTGAGCAAACCCTGTTCGCCTCTGCTCAATAGACGGTCCATATCCAGTAAAATCAACAGCCTGTCCGCTAACTTGCCCACGCCGCTGATATACTCGGATTCGATCCCGGATATGATCGCCGGAGGCGGTTCCACGGTGTTGGCCGGGATGCGCAGCACCTCGGAGACGGAATCCACCACGAATCCGACGATCACCGCATTGATTTCAAGGACAATGATCCGGGTGTGTTTGTTGTGATCCTGGGTGATCATTCCGAAGCGCTTGCGCAGATCGATGATCGGGATGACCTTGCCGCGCAGGTTGATCACGCCCTCCACGAAATCCGGAGCCTTGGGCACCCGGGTGATGCCCATCATCCGGATGATC
Organism: Desulfonatronum sp. SC1; assembly: GCF_003046795.1. Taxonomy (NCBI): domain Bacteria; kingdom Pseudomonadati; phylum Thermodesulfobacteriota; class Desulfovibrionia; order Desulfovibrionales; family Desulfonatronaceae; genus Desulfonatronum; species Desulfonatronum sp. SC1. The sequence goes on from NZ_PZKN01000002.1 coordinate 6,821, forward strand.
TCCTGGACCTTGAGAATCTCCACGCCGAATTCCTCGTCGCCGATGTGAAACGTGACCAATTGCAGCAATTCGTTGCCCACATCTTTGTGAGCCGCCGCTTCCCGCATTCCGAACCCCCATTTTATTAGGCTTGAGGCCGAAGGTTAATTGAAGGCTTATGATAAAGATCGCTTTTTTTATCACAGGTGAAAACAGTGTACAGCCCGGATAATGTCCAATTTTGATCATTTTTTTTCGAGGCGGCATGGATACCGTGAGAACGGCATCGGCGGGCAGGGCGGACCGGGGCTCGGCAGAAGGAATTGGTTCCGGTTGACAATCAATCTTTCTTTGAATGATAGACTTCCGGTTTTGCGATCTTCCAATCGCCCGCTGCTTTAAGCAAAACGGGCTGTTTTTTCACGAATAACCAAGCCCTTGGACCATCACGCAACGACCATGCGCACCGACTGGCACACTCACGCCTTCCACCCCAAGATTGCTCACAAAGTCCTGGCCCAATTGCACGCCCATTACGGGATACTTCCCGTGGGCACGGGCTTGCCCGAGGATTTGCTGTTTCGGTTGCGACGGGCCGGGATCGACAAGGCGGCGGTGCATACAGCGGCCACCACCCCGGACCAGGTCGTGCCCGCCAATAACTGGTCCATGTTCATTCAGACCAAGCATCCCGGGTTGATCGCCTTCGGGACTCTGCATCCCGGGTTTGCGGGCTGGGAAAAGGAACTTGTCCGCCTGGAGGCGGCCGGGATCAGGGGCCTGAAGTTTCATCCGGACTTCCAGGGATTCCGGCTTGACGATCCGGCCCTGCATCCGCTCTTCGAAGTCATCGGCGACCGGTTCGCGCTCATGTTTCACGTCGGCGACCGGCTTCCGCCGGATCTGAATCCGTCCAGCCCGGCCAAGCTGGCCAAAATCCGGCGCGATTTCCCGAAATTGACGATCATTGCTGCGCATTTCGGCGGCTATCTGCATTGGGACCAGGCTTTGGACGTTCTGGCCGGGACCGACGTGTATCTGGACACCTCCAGTTCCTTGCCCTTTATGCCCCGGGATCTGCTTCGCGGACTGCTGCGCAAGCATCCCAGGGAACGGCTGCTGTTCGGTAGCGACTATCCGCTGTTCGACCCTCTGGACGAAATTCGGCTCCTGGAAACCACGGCCGGGATGCGCGAAGAGGAGATCGAGGCCGTGTTGAGGAACGAGGTTTTTGAGACCTGAAGCCTGAAATTTGGGAGGTGTGTCCGGCCGTTCTTCGAGCGTCGTTACAATTTTGGAGAGCCATTCAAGATAGTGAGTGTGGTTTTCAAGATTCTTGACAGATCGTGTGTCGCCGAGTAGGAAGAGCGGCTTGTTTTTTGCCTTCTGGAGCGCCAATTGGACACATAAGGTCTGGAGTCGTATTGCAGACAAAATGAATTGGAAAATCAAAATTTTAATCAGAATCGGCATTGATTTGAGGCATGGTTGGTTTTCCGATTCCGATTCCCATGGTGATTTTGGTTTCGAGGTGTCCTGGGTATTTGCAACATACAACAGTCAGACGCATGAGGAGACAAGATGATCAAGGTGAAGAACGTATTGGGAATGTTCGTCGCGGCATCATTGCTGCTTTCCAGCATGGTCGTGTCCGCTTCGGACAAGGATACGCTGGTCATGGCCAATTTTCGCGACCTGCGGGATCTGAATCCGCATTTGTACGGAGGTGAACTCTTTGCCCAGAATCTGCTGTTCGAAGGACTGATTTTCCTTAGCGAGGACGGGGAGCCCGAACCCTGGCTGGCCGAAAGCTGGGAAGTCAGCCCTGACGGCAAGGTGTACACCTTCAAGCTGCGTGAGGACGTGACGTTCTCAGACGGCGTCAGGTTCGACGCTCACGCGGTCAAGAAGAACTTCGACGCCGTGTTGGACAACGGGGCGCGGCACGGCTGGCTGGAGTCCGTGCGGATGATGACGGCAATCGAGGAAACCGGGAAACAGAGCGTGCGCGTGAAGGACGACTTCACTCTGGAGATCGAGTTTTCCGCTCCCTATTATCCCTTCATCATCGAGCTGGGGGTCACCCGGCCGTTTCGGATGTTGTCCCCGGCCTGCTTCAAGGACGGAACGACCAGGAACGGGGTGGCCTGCCTGTCCGGCACCGGGAGCTATGTCCTGGAGATGAACAGGGTTGACGAATATTCGGAATTCGTCCGCAATCCGAACTATTGGGGGGAGTCGCCGAGCATTGAAATGATCGTCGCCAAGGTCATCCCGGATAATCAGGCCCGGCTGATGGCCCTGGACAACGGCGGGATCGACCTGCTTTACGGCCTGCAATTGATCAGTCCCCAGGCGTTCAAGCAGTTTTCCGAAAAAAAAGGCTTCGCGGGCGCACTGTCCGGGCCGGTTTCCACCCGGATGCTGGTGCTGAACACCACCAGCGAGAATCTCCGGGACGTCCGGGTTCGCCGGGCTCTTCAGCACCTGACCAGCAAGGAGCTGATCAGCGAGCGGATCATGCTGGGCCTGGAAGCACCGGCCCATGCGCTGTTTTCCAGATCCATTCCCTATGCCGACATCGACCTTGAGCCCTATCAGTACGATCAGTCCGCGGCCGAAAAGCTGCTGGACGAGGCCGGATGGGTGAAGAGCGGCCAGGTTCGCTCGAAGGACGGGAAGCCGCTGGAGATCACCCTGACTTATGACACCAACAAGGTCATGGAGCGGACCATTGCCCAGTTCCTGCAAAGCGAGTGGAGCAAGGCCGGCGTCAAGCTGAATCTCGTGGGCGAGGAGGAACAGGCGCACCGGGATCGCCTGATGGCCGGCAATTTCGACATTTCCTTCAATATTTCCTGGGGCACGCCCTACGACCCGCAATCCTTCCTGAGCGGCATGCTCAAGCCCGTGTACGGAGACTATGCCGCGCAACAGGGGCTGGCGGAAAAGCAACGGATCGACGAGACCATCCTCAAGGCCGTGGCCGCGGTGGACGAAGACGAGCGCCAGGCGCACTACACCTACATTCTGGAGACCCTGCACCGGGAGGCCGTGTATCTGCCCCTGACCTACGAGCGCAACAGGGCCATCTTCAATTCCAGGGTGGGCAACGTCGGTTTCAACCCCTCCCAGTTTGAAATCCCCCTGCAATTCATGACCTTGCAATAACAATAAGCATCAGGGCTTTCAGGCCTTCCCCGGAAGGCTCGAAAGCCCTTTTTCGACGTCCGCGACAACAGGTCCCGTCCCGACTCGTCTTTCACGTCATCATTCCGGTTGGTCAACATGCTTGCGTATATCGTCAGGCGGGCGCTCATCGCGCTTGCCGCCCTGCTCGCGATATCCTTTCTCTCCTATACATTGGTGAACTTCACCCCCGCGGACCCAGCCGAAGTGGCCCTGCGGGTCAACGACATCATTCCCACGCCCGAGGCCATCGAGGAAATGCGCACCGAACTCGGCCTCGACGACCCGTTTCTGGTCCGGTACGTCAAATGGCTGGGCAACGCGGCGCGTCTGGATTTCGGCAATTCCTTCACGAACAGGAGTCGTAGCGTCTCGGGAGAACTGGCCCGCGCTTTTCCGTACACCGCCACCCTGGCGGGCATGGCCCTGGTCTTCGTGATCGGCCTGAGCCTGCCCTTGGGCGTGGCCTGCGCGGTCTGGAAGGACGGCCTGTTCGACCGGGGCGTGCGTCTGGCGGTCTTCGCGGGCACGTCCATGCCGAACTACTGGCTGGCCTATCTGCTGATCTGGCTTTTCGCGCTCAAATTCAACGTCCTGCCCAGCAGCGGGACGAGCACCCTGGCCCACTACATCCTGCCGGCCATGGCCCTGAGCACGCTGTATATCGCGACCTACGTGCGGCTGATCCGCAACAGCATGCTGGAGAACATGAAGGAAAATCATGTTCTGTACGCCCGGGCCCGAGGGCTGAGCGAGAAGCGGGTCATTCTCGGGCACGTGCTGAAAAATTCCTTGCAATCCTCCATGACCGCCATCGGCGTGGGCATCGTCCGGCTGCTCTCCGGCACGGTGGTCATCGAAAACATATTCGCCATTCCCGGACTCGGTCGGCTGTGCGTGGCCAGCATCTTCAACCGGGATTACCCGACCATTCAGGCCTACATCCTGGTCATGGGAGCCTTTTTCGTCCTGGCCAGCTTCCTGGTGGACGCCCTGCAATGCGCTCTTGATCCGCGAAGGAAAGCGGGGACGGCCAATGCGTAGCCTGCTCGCCAACAAGGTCGCGGTCGGCTGTCTCGCCCTGATCGGGCTGTTCTGCGTCGCCGGGGTGTTCGCGCCGTGGCTTGCGCCGCATGCTCCCAACCAGATCGACGTCATCAACTCCCTGGCCTCGCCGTCCTGGGAGTATCCTTTCGGCACGGATCATCTGGGACGCTGCCTGCTGTCCCGGATGCTGTTCGGAATCCGGATCACCCTGTTCTATTCCATGCTCACCATGGCCGTCACGGCCTTGTGCGGGGCGGCCATCGGCGTGATCTCCGGCTATGTCCGCGGCAAACTCGACGAACTCATCATGCGCGTCTGCGACGTGATGCTGTCGTTTCCCTATGAGATCATGGTGCTGTGCATCGTCGGCATCCTGGGGCCGGGCCTGATGAACATCGTCATCGCCAATTTCATCGCCAAGCTGGCCTGGTACGTGAAAATGATCCGCTCCAGCGTGATCAGCTTTTCCAGCAAGAACTATATTCTCTATTCCCAAACCATCGGGACGTCCCGACGGTACATCTTCTTCCGGCACCTGTTTCCCAACGTCGCGTCGGAGACCATTCTCCTTGCCACCCTGGACATCGGCTGGATCATCATCACCATCTCGACCCTGTCCTTCCTGGGCCTGGGCGTGCAACTGCCCACGGCGGAGTGGGGGGCCATGCTCAGCGAGGCACGCGAAGTGTTGATGACCAACCCCGGGCAGATGATCATTCCGGGGTTGGCGATCATGATCGTGGTTGCGGCCTTCAACCTGCTGGGCGACAGCCTGCGCGACATCCTGGATCCAAAGGAGAGCCAATGACCTTGCTGCGCGTTGAGAATCTTTCCATCACCCATCGCCACGGTCGGAACCTGACTCCGCTGACCCGGGACGTCTCCTTTGCCCTGGACCCCGGCGAATGCCTGGGCATCGTGGGCGGCTCGGGCAGCGGCAAAAGTCTGACCTGCGGTGCGATTACCGGCCTTTTGTCCGAGCATCTTCTGGTTTCCGGACGGGTGGAGTTCAAGGGCGTGAATCTGCTGACCCTGCCGGCGAAGAAACGGCGGGAACTGCGCGGCAGCCGGATCTGCATGATTCTGCAAAGCCCGATGACCGCGTTCAATCCCTTGTCCACCATCGGCGCGCAGATCGTGGAAACCATCGCCGCGCATCAACGGGTCGTTCCCTCCGTCGCGCTGGAGATGATGACCGAGGCGTTTTCACGGGTGAATCTGCGCGCTCCGCGGAGCGTTTTCAGAAAATATCCGCACGAACTGAGCGGAGGCATGCTGCAGCGGGTGATGACCGCGCTGGCCCTGGTCATGCGGCCGGAAATCATCATCGCGGACGAGCCGACCACGGCCATCGACTACGTCAGCCAGCAGGACGTGATTCACGAGTTAAAGACCATCCGTACGGAACATCAAACCGCCTTGATCTTCGTCAGCCACGATCTGAGTCTGGTCTCCCACGTGGCGGACAACGTCCTGGTGATGCGCGAGGGGGTCGTGGTTGAAGAAGGGGACGCGGGCGCCGTGTTTTTCAATCCGCGCCACGACTATACCCGCGGGTTGATCGAAAATCGGCAAAACGTGATCCAAGCCTTTGTTCGGGTCATGGGGGAGTCGTATGCTGCTTGAGGTGCGGGAGGTAACGAAAAGTTTCACGGTCCGAACCGGGCTGTTCACGAAGTCCAGACAGGAAGTGCTTAAGGGAGTGTCCTTCGTCATGGGGCAGGGCGAATGCGTCGGCATTGTCGGCGAATCGGGCAGTGGCAAAAGCACGCTGGGCAGAATCATTCTGGGCCTTGAAAAACCGGATCGCGGCCGGGTGGACTTCTCCAAGGACAAGGCCGGTTCCTCCCTGGCGCGCAGCGTGGTCTTTCAGGACTACAGCACGTCCGTGAATCCCCGGATGCGTATTGCCGGTGTCGTCGCCGAACCCCTGATCGGTCTGGGCTTGAACGCATTGGCCCGGAAAGAGAGGGTCGCGGAGCTGCTGGAGGAAGTGGGGCTGTCCCAAGATCTCGCGGATCACTATCCGCACCAGCTTAGCGGGGGGCAGTTGCAGCGCGTGTGCATCGCCCGGGCCATCGCCCCGAAACCGTCCTTCATCCTCTGCGACGAGGCCGTGAGTTCCCTGGACGTGTCCGTGCAGTCCCAGATTCTGGACCTGCTGCGCGGACTGAAGGAACGCTACCGGATATCTTTTCTGTTCATCACCCACGACATCACCGTCGCGACGTTCATCTGCGACAAGTTGATCTTTTTCAAGGACGGAATGGTCGTGGAGCAGTTCGACGACCTGGCCATGCTGCCCAGGACGGAAAACCCCTATGCCCGGCAACTGCTTCGGGCCGCCCATTTTCTGGAGAAACCCTTTGCCCGCCGGATCAGTCATGGCTGAGACCACGCTTTCTCATCGCGACTACCTGAAAATCGCCCTCCCATTCATCGCGGCCACGGTGACCCAGCCTTTGCTGGGTGCCGTGGACACCGCGGTGGTCGGGCATCTGGACTCTCCCATCTATATCGGCGGCGTGGCCATCGGCACGGTGATTCTGAACACCTTGTACTGGCTGTTCGGGTTTTTCCGGGTCAGCACCACCAGCCAGAGCGCCATCGCCCTGGGTACGGGCCGGGGAGAGGACCTGGCCGCCAGCCTGGCCCGCCCGTTCTGCATCGCCGCCGGAGTGGGACTGGCGTTCATCCTCCTTCAGGCCCCCATCTGGCATACGGCCCGGGCCGTCATGGCCCCGGAGCCCGAAGTGGCCGAGCAGGCCCGGATCTACTTCACCATCCTGATCTGGGGGGCGCCGCTGGTTCTGCTGAACTATACCGTGATCGGCTGGCTGATGGGCCAGGCCCGAACCAGGGCGACGCTGATCACCCAGGTCACCGGGAACGTGGTGAACATCATCCTGGATATCGCCCTGGTCACCTACTGGGGCTTCGGCGTGGCCGGAGTGGCCGCGGCCAGCCTGGCGGCCCAGGCCTTGATGCTGTCCCTGGGGCTGTATTATGTTTCGAAAACAGCGGATCTGCCCATCGCCCGGTTCGTCGCCGCGGTCCGGATGCGCAAGGAGGACGTGCGGACCATCGTCTCTGCAAACACCGATCTGCTGCTGCGCACGGTATGCCTGCTGACCATGTTTTTCCTGATGACCAAGGTGGCCGCATCCATGGGAACCAACGTCCTGGCTGGTAACGCGGTGCTGCTCCAGGTAACCTTTATCGTCAGCTACATTTTCGACGGCATCGCCAACGCCTCCAGCGTGTTTTCGGGAAAGTCAGTCGGCCGGCGGGACGAGCACCTGCTTCGAGCCACCTTGCTGCGCACGACCCAATGGACGGTGTCCGCCGCTCTTTTCCTGACCCTGATCCTCTGGTTCCGGGGGGAGGCCGTGGGAACGCTGTTCACCGATATTCCGGAAATCCTCGCGGGCTACACGGAAATCCATCTCTGGGCCGTGGTCTTTCCGTTGGTCGCCGGCTTCGGCCTGACCTTCTACGGGGTGTTCACCGGCAGCGGCGTCACACGGCCCGTGCGGAATTCCACGTTTTTCGCACTGGTTGCCTTCCTGGTCGGTCTGGCGCTTTTCGTCAGTCCCTGGGGCAACCACGGGCTCTGGCTTTCCTTTCTGATCTTCTATGCGGGACGCGGCGCGTTCCTGGTTCCGTATCTTGGGGCGGTTCGTGGGAAGGTTGGAAGAGAGGGCTGAGGGGCTGACACCTGAGACCTGAGGGATAAAGCGTTCTTTGTTCGTCGTACTTCGTTGTTTTTGATGGATTGGAGGAAAGGAAGGTTGGAGGTTGTAGTTGCGATGCTTTTAGAAGATTTTGAAAGCTATTTTCAAATTTATTGACAGTTGGTTTGATTGCGGATAGGTGGTTTGCACGGGGTTGGGGAGGCGTATGGTGTGGGGAGATGGAGATGGGTATGTTTTTAAAATCATTGGGAAAGTTATGTTGGAAATATCCATGACCGAGGGCAAGTCTGGTGCGGCGACAAGGTGGTATGATGCACTGGTCCGCCCGGTTGTGGACTTTGTCTTTGGGTGGAGCGTGACAGTCAAGGTTCGGTTGCTGCTCATCATCCTGATCGTCTTGCCGGCCATCGGCGGGTTGGTCTTGCTGGAATCCAGTCCGTCGGACCTACAAACCTACTTCATTTTCGCCCTGGTCGGGACATTGGCTTTTATCGGTCCTCTTTCCAAGGTCGTGGCCGACTATCTGGTCATGCGCGACCTGAGGGATGTGGAACGGTTTTGCCTGAGGCTGAAGGCCGGGAATTATCATGTGAAATTTGATTTGCCGCCCCAAACGGACGAGGAGCGGGACGTTCTGGTGCTCAAGCGCAACCTGAACTGGATGGCCCACGTCATTTCCCGCCGGGAGATGCAATTGGAGGCGGAGCTGGCCAAAACCCACAAGGAACGGGTTCGGTTCGCGGACATGTCCCTGCGGGACCAGCTCACCGGATTGTACAACCGGCGGGGGATGGAGGAAAAGCTGAGTGAGTCGGCCCATGAGGCCAGAACTACGGAACGCCCGCTGACCATGCTCTTCCTGGACGCGGACAAGTTCAAGGCGGTCAACGATACTTACGGCCACCAGGCCGGGGACGATCTGCTCCGCAACCTGGGCGCGATCATTCGGGCCAACGTCAGGGAGGGCGTCGACGTGCCCTTCCGCTACGGCGGAGACGAATTCGGCGTCTTGCTGGTGGGCATCGATTTAGAGCGGGCCGAGGTCATCGCCGGGCGGATACTGCGGGCCTACAACGAGATTCGGATTGGTGAAAGCAGCCTGAGCATCGGTGTCGCGACAATGATCAGGACCGCGGACGGGTATCTCGACGACGCCGTGCGGATGCTGTCTTACGCGGATCAGGCCGCTTACGAGGCCAAGCGCGGCGGTGGAAGTCGCGTACATGTTCACAAGGAGAGCGGAAAACATGTTCATGGGGTCGGAAGTGTTTCGTTCGCGCCTGGAGTCGTTGGACGGCGGAGTATTGCGTGAAGGGGCGAGCGAAATTCCGCTCGGATGCGTCTCCGGAATCTGCGAGTCCCTGCATCAGATCGCGGCTTCGCTGGGAAACGCCATCGATGCCAAGGACCATTCCACCAGTTCCCATTCCAGACAAGTGGCTGATCTGGCCCGCTGTCTGGCCTTACGGGCGGGTATGTCAACCAGCCAAGCCGAGGTGATCCATATCGCGGGTCACTTACACGATATCGGCAAGATCGGGATTCCCGACGAGGTTCTGAGCAAGCGCACCCCTTTGACCGACGCGGAATGGGCCATGATCCGCCAACACCCAGTCACCGGAGCCAAGATCGTCGCCCCGGTGCATATCATGAACGGGTCCACCGGCATCGCCAAGATGATCCTGCATCACCATGAACGCTGGGACGGGCGAGGCTATCCGCATCGGTTGCGTGGCGAGAGCATCCCCCTGGGAGCACGGATTCTCTGTCTCGCGGACAGCTTTTCCGCGATGATGGAATCCCGGGCCTATCGGAACCGGCTGACCCTGGGCGGCTCCATCGAGGAACTCCGCCGCAACGCCGGAAGCCAGTTCGATCCGAAACTGTGCGGGCTGATGGTTGACATGCTGTGGGAAGCCGGAGTGGCAGACGAGTTCTGTACGCTGGATCTGTTGGTCACCCGAATAATGTGCGAACGGGTGCTGCGCAAAACCGACGTGCGGGCCGAAAACGCGTCAGGGGAGAATCCGGGCGTTGGTTGCCCACGAACTGAGGAGCTCTGGTAAGGGCTGAGGGCTGAAACCCGAGACCCGAGGGGACGTTCGATGTTCATTGCTCTTCGTTGGGATAAGGAAGAGGGGGCTTTTGATTCCACTGCGGGAGGTTCAATAGCCGATTTGCAGCCAATTCTCGAGTGCGAGGCCGGGAACACGTCGAAATTCTCTCATGTTGACGGTGACGAGGATGGCGTTTTCGGCAAGTGCCTGAGCCGCCAGGAGCAGGTCTTGGGGTCGATGGGGGTTCCCGTCTGATCCAGGTGCAGCCGCAGCCGCGCATATTGCTCATCAACCGGCGCTTCAAGTGGCTGTACGTCCATTGCGGCGAGAATGGCCTCGACCTGGGCTGTCAGCCTTGGCGATTCTCGCCTGGCTGCACCGAAACGCAACTCGCAAGCCACGATTATGGACGTGAAAACAGTCTGCTCGCCCTGTTCATGGATGCGCCGCGCAACGGTGCCCTGGGGATGACGAACGAGATCCGAGAGGATATTCGTGTCCAGGAGAAAGCGGCGTTTCGTCTTCATTGCTTCACATTACCTTCATAGTTTCACATCGTCTTCATAGTTTCACATCATCAAGGGGGAGCATTCCGGTGTCGATATCCGGGTACTCCTCGTCAATGTCGGAGAGCGTGGCCAGCACCCCCTTTTAATCACCGGCTCGATCACCGGGCAATCATCCTCCCGGCGGATGATCGCCTCAACGGCGTCAAGTTCGAACTCCCTGGGAATCCGAATGGCCTGGTTTCGGCCATTGCGAAAAAAAAACGGACATGGCGTGCTGCCTCCATCTGCTTACCTTCTGTAAATTACTGCATAGCTTTTGCATAGGTCGGGGGGGAGTGTCGAGGGAGAGGGTTGAGGGATGAAACCTGAAACCTCAGGGGGCGTTCTTTGTGCTTCGTTCCTCGTTCTTCGTTGGCGCTGACACGGGCTAGCGAGGGTTGAGGTGGTGGGCCAGGGTACTCGAACTGGCGATCTGAAGTGGGTTGGGCCAGTTGGAGGCCATGGTGCCGCCTCCCGGTCTCCTGGATGATCCCGACACCGGACCAAGACCATCAGGTCGAACCCAGATAATGCAGTTCTTCGCAGTTGTCTCTGGATTGTTGATTGTTTTTGCGATACGGCTTTTCTGTCAGCTATCAGGCGGTTCAGGCAGGCTTGGTTCATATTTCCGTCACGTTTCCTTTTTCCAGGACTGCTAGACGGTCCCGCGCGGGAGGTCGGTCATGTCTCAAGCTTCCATGGAGAATTTACGGAAATTCGTGGCCCCGGAGTTTGTTTTCGGGGTGGGGGCGCGTCGGCTTGCCGGGCAGTTCGCCCGGAATTTCTCGGTGCGGCGGGTGCTGGTGGTGGTGGATGAAGTGGTCCGCGGGCTGCCGTGGACCACGGACGTCCTCACCAGCCTGGACCAGGCGAGCCTGGAATATCGTATTTTTTCGGACCTGTCTCCCAACCCTCGGGCGGACGAGGTCATGCGGGGGGCAAGGTATTACTTGCGGGAGGATTGCCAGGCCATCGTCGCTTTGGGCGGAGGCAGCGTCCTGGACTGCGCCAAGGGAATCGGCATTGTCTGTGTCAACAACCGGCCGATTCTGGACTTCGAAGGCGTGGACAACGTTCCCGTGCCCGGGCCACCCTTGGTCTGCATTCCTACTACAGCGGGCAGCTCCGCTGACGTCTCCCAGTTCGCGATCATCACGGATTTGGCGCGCAAGGTGAAAATCGCCATCATCAGCAAGGCCATGGTGCCGGACATCGCTCTGATCGATCCGGAAACCACCACAAGTATGTCGCCGCATCTCACGGCTTGTACCGGCTATGACGCGCTGACCCACGCGGTGGAAGCCTTCGCGTCCAATGCCAGCTCGCCCATTACGGATCTGCACGCCCTGGAGGCCGTCCGCCTGATCGCCAAGCATCTGCCGCAAGCGGTGGAGGCCCCCCAGGACATGGAGGCCAGGTCCAAGATGATGCTGGCCTCGCTGTACGCCGGACTGGCCTTTTCCAATGCCAGTCTTGGTGCGACCCACGCCATGGCCCACAGTCTCGGCGGACTGCTGGACCTGCCTCATGGCGAATGCAACGCCATTTTGCTCAGTCGTATCGTGAACTATAATTACGAGGCCGCTCCTGAGCGCTATCTGAACGTGGCCGAGGCTCTGGGATTGGACTGTCGAGATCTGGGGCTCGACGAAGGACGGCGGATACTGGTGGATGGTCTGGTTGCGCTGCGCAAGCGGATCGGCCTACTGCGGGATCTGGGCGATCTGGGCGTCAGCCCGGATGATATCGTGGCGTTGTCCCGTCAGGCCGTGCGTGACCCCTGCATGGTCACAAACCCCATTCATCCATGTTTAGAGGATATTGAACGTTTATATGCCCGAAACCACGAATAACTCTCCATCGCCGGGATGCCGCGACTCCGGAGTCGACGCAAACTTCAGTCCGGAGGGAGCCGGGGCAAACCGCGACGCCTTGCGTCGTCGGATCATCGGTCTGGGCGAGGAGTCCATCCATAAGAGCTATTATCCCCAGTTGCAGCAGCGCTTGCGGGAGCTGCATCGTTTTAAGACTCTGCTGGACGGCAGCAATGAAGGCATCTTTCTGATCCGGTTGCCGGATTCGCGACTATCCGATCCCGATATCCCGGACGTCGACATGGTGGACGTGAACGAATCGGCCTGCGTTCAACTTGGCTATACCTGTCAGGAAATTCTGGAGCTCTCTTTTTTCGATCTTTTCCCATCCAAGGATCATCGTCGGTTGGAGTCCTTTCTTTCGACCCTGGAGCAATCCGAGCATGGACGGTCCATCATCACGGAATTCATCCGCTCCAACGGGGAAAGTTTTTCCGTGGAAGTCACCTTGCGGCTCGTCCGGTTCGACCTGAAGCCCTACGCCGTGGTCGTGGCCCGGGACATCTCCGAACGGTTGCGCATGGAGGAGGAACTGCAGCGGGTCGGAAACCTGGAGGCCCTGGGGGTACTGGCCGGAGGCATCGCCCATGACTTTAATAATTTTTTGACGGCGATCATGAACCAGATCTCCCTGGCCAAACTCCATCTGGATCAGGCGGATCATGCCCTGGAAAGGTTGACCTATGCGGAAAACGCCTGCGTCCAGGCCAAAGGGTTGACGCAGCAACTGCTCACCTTCGCCAAGGGCGGGGAGCCGGTGCGCAGAATTACTTCCTTGGCGGGTCTGATCGGTGACGCCTTGCGGCTGGTTCTGGCCGGAACCAATGTTAAACCCATGCTGACCATCCCCGATGATTTATGGATTGTGGACATCGATCCGGGGCAGATCGCCCAGGTTCTGAACAATCTGCTGATCAACGCCGTCCAGGCCATGCCTGAGGGCGGCATGGTGCGCGTGACCGTGCGCAACACCATGTCGCATGCCGACGAGGGTGTTGCGGCGTCAACGCCCGAGGACCACTTGAGCCAGGGCGACCATCTCTGCGTGACCATCCAGGATAGTGGCCCGGGAATTTCCGAAGAGGTGCTTCCCAGGATTTTCGATCCGTATTTCACCACCAAGCTCCAGGGCAGCGGGCTCGGACTGGCCACCTCCTATTCCATCATCCGCAAGCACGGGGGGACGCTGTCCGTATGCTCCAACCCGGGCCGGGGCGCTGCGTTCACGTTTTGCCTGCCCGCCATCCGGGATGAACAGGTTGCCGCGAACAAACAACCCCTTGAACCGCAGCGGAAGGTGAACACCTTCCATCGTATTCTCTTCATGGACGATGACGATATGATCCGTGAGTCCATGGGCGAGATTCTTGAAGGCAACGGCTATACCGTGACCTTGGTCCGGGACGGACGAGAGGCGTTGGAGGCCCTGCACCGGGCGCGGGAGAACAACCAGGCGTTCGACGTTGCCATCATGGACCTGACCATTCCCGGCGGCATGGGTGGGGTGGAGGCGGTGGGACGCCTGAAGGCCGTGGATCCGCTGCTCAAGGCCGTGGTTTCCAGCGGTTACAGCACGGCTCCGGCCATGGCCCGATACCGAGATTACGGTTTCGATGCCGTGGTGGCCAAGCCCTATACGGTGAGCGAGTTGCAAAGCGTTTTGGTTCGGGTGTTGAGCGAGGACGGGGAGGAAGGATGATCGTCCGGGAATCTTTTTTGAGGTGGAACTTGATTCAGGTGTCGGTGAGGATGCGCATGAAGGCGAGCTGTTTTTTCAAGCAAAGCCGAAAGGCTGGGTGGCTCTATTTGGCGCTATTTCTGATTCTGTTTTTCGGGATTCCGGCCTCGGCCTCCGATGATCGGCCGGAGCCGATCCGGGTGGGCATGTCCGGGGCGTTCAGCGGGCCGATCCGTGCCTTGGGCATCGAGGTGTACCGCGGGGCCATGGCGTATTTCGAACATGTCAACCGCCGGGGAGGGGTCAACGGTCGGCCCGTCGCTTTCCTGGCTTACGACGATGTCTATGATCCGGATTTGGCCTTGGAAAACACTATCCGGCTGCTGGAGCAAGATCGGGTGGACGCATTGTTCAGCTTCGTGGGCACGCCCACCGTGACCCGCGTTCTTCCGTTGCTTAAGGTTTACGAGGATCGCAAGCTCTCCCTTTTCTTTCCGGTGACCGGGGCCGAACCCCAACGTCAGCCGCCCTATGATGGGTTCGTCTTCAACCTCCGGGCTTCCTACGCTCAGGAAGTGGAGGCCCTTGTCAGGGAATTCGTCAAGCTGGGCAAAACCCGGTTCGCGATCCTTTATCAAGCTGATTCCTACGGGCGCAGCGGCTGGGAGGGGTTGCGCAACTCCCTGCGAAGCCGTTCCTTGGCTATTGTCGAAGAGGCCACCTATGCCCGGGGATTTGAGTATCGGCAAAGCATGACCCAGCAGGTGGAGATTTTGCGCGACGCGAATCCGGAGGTGGTCATCAGCATCGCTTCTTATGCCGCGGCCGCCGCCTTCATCCGCGACGCCCGCGACCGGGGCTGGGACGTGCCCGTGGCCAACGTCTCCTTCGTAGCCAGCGAAAGTATGCTGGAACTGTTGCTGGAACAGGAGCGGATTACGGGGCAAAACTATACCCATCACCTGGTCAATTCCCAGGTTGTGCCCAGTTACGAGGACTATTCACGGTGGGGTGTGATGGAGTACCGGTGGATCATGGACCAATGCTCCTGTGGGCTGCCCGCTCAACGCACCCCGGATGCGTATTCGCCCTTGGCGTATAGCTTCGCCAGCTTCGAGGGCATGCTCAACGCCAAGGTGTTCACGGAACTGCTCCGTTACAACTCCTTGGAGGTTCTGGTCGGTCAGGGAAGCGGCGCGTTGACGACTGATCCGTTACTGATCCACCTGGGCATCGGTGATCCCACTTTTTGGGGGGCCGACAAGCGTCAGGGGATGGACACGGTTTTTTTTACCACTGTCCGGGATGGACGCTTCGGCCCCTTGCATGATTGGGATCGGTGGAACATGGAGACACGGGAGGGCAGGCCATGAAGTCCTCCAAGCTGTTTCGAAAAGCACTGCTGGCCATGATCTTGATATTCGGGGGCATGGCCACGGTATCTTCCCTGTATTCCGGATGGACGCTGCACCGACAGTTGATGCTGGAAAACGAAAGCAAAGCCGTGGCCATCGCCCGGAGCATCGCCAACTCCAGCACGGAGCTGCTCTTGAGTCGGGATGCGGCTACGGTGCAGGCGGTGATCGATCAGTTTTTGGAAATCAAGAACGTGGCCTACGTCTTCGTGCAGGACCGCGCTGGCGAAGTGATCTCCCATACCTTGACGCCCAGAGTGCCCGAGGAGTTGTTGCGCCTCCAGCCGGCCTCCTCCGAAGAACACTTGCCGCGGCACGATATCGATGTACAAAAAATCAGGGTTCCGGCTCTGGGCATGGTGTTGGACATTTCGCACCCCATCCTTGGCGGACTGGCCGGGACCGTGCATGTGGGCATGGACCTGGACAGTATCAATACCTTTATTTGGCGGGAGATTTTGTTCCAGCACACGATGTTCATCCTTTTCTTCGTGGTGGGTATCGGAGTGGCCTTCGTCCTGATGAACCGCATCTCCAGGCCGTTGACCCGGCTTACGGACTACGCCAGGCGCGTGACGGATCATGAATTCGACGCTCCTCTCAATGTCAGTTCCAACGACGAGATTGGCGACTTGGCCGTAACCATGCAACGGATGGCCCGGCAACTGGACGAGATGATCAGCGGTCTGCGGGGACGGATTCAGAGCGCCACGCGGGAGCTGCAAGATAATCTGATTTTTTTCAACTCCATCTACATGACCATGGCCAACGGCATGGTTGTCTGTGACAAGCAGGGCAATTTGCTGCAATTCAATCCCTCGGCCCGGATCATGCTGGACTACTCGGAGCAGGAATTCGCCGCGAAAAGCATGGGGGATCTGTTCGGAGACGACGTGGCGGAGCAGGTTTTCGAGGACATGCGGCAGTTGGCGGACCGGTCCGAGGACTTCCCGGATATCGCGGCGGGGCCTGAGGGCAAACGACTGTATCAGGTTCTGGTGCAGAACAAGGGCGGCAAGAAGCTGGACATCGAAATCGTGGCCACGCTCCTGCGTCTGGGCAATGAATCGTTCGTGATCCTACTGGTACGCAACGTCACCGCGGTTAGACGTGCTCAACGCGCCTTGAAGCATTCCCATATGGTTCTGGACCGTCGGGTCAAGGAACGGACCAGCGAGCTGCATGCCGCGGTGAATCAGCTCCAAGAAGAAGTGGTGGAGCGTCTGAAGGCCGAGGAGGAACTGCGCCAGGCCAAGGAGGCAGCGGAGGCCGCCAATCGGGCCAAGAGTGAGTTCGTGGCCAACATGAGCCACGAGATCCGTACCCCGATGAACGGGGTGGTGGGTATGACCGAACTTTTGGCCCGCACCGAGCAGACCAAGCAGCAGCAGCACTACACCACGACCATCAGGCGGTCCGCTGAGGCATTGCTGGGGATCATCAACGACATTCTGGACTTCTCCAAACTGGAGGCCGGCAAGTTGAGCATTGAATCCATCCCGTTCAACTTGAGGATCATTGTCGAGGAAATGGCTCATCTTTTGGCGGCTCGAGCCGAGGAAAAAGGACTTGAATTGATTGTTCGCTATCCCCCGTCGTGTCCGGACAGCTACGTTGGCGACCCGGGGCGGATTCGTCAGGTACTGACCAACATGGTGGGCAATGCCATCAAGTTCACCGAAAAGGGGCATGTTTATCTGGGCGTGGACTGCCTGGACCTGGGCCAGGGCCGCCATGAGCTGCGGATCGCGGTGGAGGATACCGGCATCGGGATTTCCCAGGAAATGATCGAACGGGTCTTCGAGTCGTTTACCCAGGCGGATCAGTCCACCACCCGGGTCTATGGCGGCACCGGGTTGGGATTGTCCATCTCACGTCAGATCGTGGAGCTGATGGGCGGCAAAATTCAAGTTCAAAGTCGGCTCGGACAGGGCTCGACTTTTACGGTGGTTCTTGAGCTGCATCAGGCCGAGCAGGTCGAGGTGGACATTCCCCAGGCCGTGGACATGGAATCACTGCGCGTGCTGGTGGCGGACGACAACCCGGTCAACCTGGAAATTCTGGCAGAGCTGCTTCAGGGCTGGAGGATTCAAGCCGGCCTGGCCGACTCCGGAGCCCGTGCCCTGGATCTGTTGCGCAAAGGGGTCGCCCAGGGTGCGCCCTATCATATCGCAATCCTGGATTTTCATATGCCGGGCATGGACGGGGAGGAACTGGCCCGGCGGATCAAGGTCGATCCGGAGCTGGAATCCACGAAACTCGTTCTTCTGAGCTCCATGGGGCAACGGGGCGATGCCAAGCGGATGGAGCGGGTGGGCTTTGCCGCGTACCTGATCAAGCCGGTGCTACAATCGCATCTGTACGATACGCTGATCCTGCTGGCCAGCCGGAAAGGCCGTGACCCAGGCGGGCTGATCACTCGACACCGCATCGCCGAGGCGCGAGCGGCTCAAGAGGCTCGGGAGGCGGGGAGACGGTCCCTGGCGGGCAAAGTCCTATTGGTGGAAGACAATCCGGTTAACCAGGAGGTCGCCAAGGGATTGCTCCGGGAGATCGGGGCATCCGTGGAGGTGGTCGGCAACGGAAGCGAGGCCGTTGCGGCCTTCAGGACCAAGAGGTACGATCTGGTGTTCATGGATTGCCAGATGCCGGTCATGGACGGATTCGAGGCTACCAGGCGTATTCGCGAAAGCGAATCCGGAGGCTGGCGCACGCCCATCGTGGCCATGACCGCTCACGCCATGGAAAAGGACCGGGAGAAGTGTCTGGCCGTGGGGATGGACGATTATCTTTCCAAGCCGGTGAAGACGGGCGACCTGATTCGGATTCTTGAGAAATTTCTGCCGAAGGTTTCCCGTTCGGCCGTCCTTGAGCCAGTGCTCGGCATGGGCAACGACCAAAGCAATGCACATGCCGATATCCTTGACCGGGCCATGGCGCTCTTTCTCAGGCATACCCCGGTCATCCTGGAGCAGCTTCTGGTGGCGGAGCGGAATCTGGATGCGGAAAATGCTCGGATGTGCGCGCACACCTTGAAGGGCAGCGCGGCCAATCTGTGTCTGGAGGATATCCGGGGGGCGGCCGAAGACCTGGAAACAGCCCTGGAGCAGGAGGATTGGACCCTGGCCAAACCGCTGATCATCGGGATCCAGGCCCGAGTGGAGGCCTTTATCGCTGTGCGTACGCCAGGTGTCCACGAAGGTGCTCCCGGTGGTGTTTCTGGCGGTACTTCCGGGGATGCGGATGAAGGCGTTGACCAGGAACGGCTTGTCCGAGCTTTTATCCAAGGCGTCCAGGACGACCCCGGCGCGGCAACGCACTGGAAGGAGCTTCGCAAGGCCTTGAAGTCCAGAAACGTTCGGCGTATTGCGGCTCTTGGCAAGGAATTGGCGACAATGCTCGAAGCCAAGGGATTGTCGGAGGCCGCTGTCTGGCCTCGCTCCCTGCAAGGTCACGCCGAGGATATGGCTATATTCGCCTTGCGCGACGCCTACGCGAAGCTGAGTCGAATCGAGGAGCAATGAAGTCCATGAAGACGGTTTTGATAGCCGATGATTCTCCCAGCAATCTGCAATTGCTGCACGATATTCTGGCCAAGTCCGGTTACGAAGTCCTGGTGGCGGAAAACGGAGAGGAAGTCCTGGAGATCATCGAAGATGAGACGCCGGACATTTTTCTGCTGGACATCATGATGCCCGGCATGGATGGGCTGGCTCTGTGCCGTAGGATCAAGGCCAAGAGCCGCTTCACGGCCACGCCCATCGTTTTCATCACGGCCAAGAATTCCTCTGACGACATCGTGCGCGGCTTTGCCGCCGGAGCGGTGGACTACATCCCCAAACCATTCAACGAGGCGGAGATCCTGGTCCGGGTGCAGACCCACATCCGGCTGCACGACGTGCTGCTGGAACTGGAGCGGCTGCGTCAACTGGCCCTGGATGCCAACCCATTGACGCAGTTGCCCGGCAACAACTCCATCATCAGGGCCATCTCCGAGGCCTTGAAAGACGAGCGGTCCCTGAGCGTGGTGTACGTGGACATCGACAACTTCAAGGCGTTCAACGATAAATACGGGTTTGCCGCCGGGGATCAGGTTCTGCGCTTCACGGCGAGCCAGATCGTCGCCGCCGTGGAGACGGCCTGTGGCAAGGGGCGGATGGTGGGCCACGTGGGAGGCGACGACTTCGTGTTTATCACGCCGAAGGACTGTACCCAGGACGCGGTGGATCGGCTGATCCAGGGTTTTGACGAAGGTATCCGCTTGTTTTACAAGGAAGAAGATCTGGAAAAGTGCGTGATTCGGGTGACGGATCGTGCGGGAAAGCTCCGATTCTTTCCGCTGATGACCATCAGCCTGGGAGTGGTGGAGCTGGAAAAAAACGCCTTCAGTCACCACCTGGAGGTCTCCGCCGTATGCGCGGAGGTTAAGAAAGTCGCCAAGGAGATCCCGGGAAGTTCCTTTTTCTCCAACCGCCGAGGCGGCCCCGGCGGTGCATGAAAGGAGCGGTGCCACGATTTGATTTCAAGGCGACCAGAATCACCCTGAACCATCAGAGCGAAATTCCGGACAGGGCCGTTTCCAGGCCTTCCTTGCTCAACGGCTTGGTCAGATAGCAGGTGGCCATGCCGTGAAAAAAAGCTTGGCAGACGTTTTTCTGGTCCTCAAGGCAGGAAACCATGATCACCTTGACCTCGCTTCCAGGGGAAACGCCACGGTCTTTTTCCGCCTCGCGGATGGTCTCCAATGCCCCATGGCCGTCCATGACCGGCATTATGATGTCCATGAGGATCAAGGTGTAAGGGGCCTGTTCGTCCAGAGCCATGACGAACGCCTGAACGGCTTCCTCGCCGTTGGCGGCCATGTTGATCCGGGATGCCTTGTCGCGTAGGAACGACTGCAACACCACGCGATTCGCCAAGTCGTCATCGACGATCAAAACTTTCATACGTCCTTGCCCCATAATGCTTGGGAAGATGAAATGCCGGGTTACGGATCGTGATTGTCTTCGCGAATCCCGTGAACAACGGTTGTTCAGCCGCCATCCAACCTTGGCAGGTGTTTGCGCAAAACCTGCTCGACATCCTGGATGGTCGTGGGTTTGGAGAGATAGTCGTTCATGCCGTAGTCCAGGAATTTTTCCCTGTCCCCGTGCATGGCGTAGGCGGTCAGGGCGATAATGGGCATCTTGGGATTGTAGCGGGAGCCGTCGTGAGCCCGGATGATCTCGGTGGCTTCCACTCCGTTCATGACGGGCAACTGAATGTCCATCAGGATGCAGTCCACGGTTTCCCGCTCCAACAATTCCAGAGCCTGACGTCCGTCCTCGGCCTCATGAACGGTATATCCTTTTTTTTCCAGAAGTTTTTTGAGCGCGAATCTGTTGAGTTGG
The DNA here is from genome assembly GCF_003046795.1 of Desulfonatronum sp. SC1. Lineage (NCBI taxonomy): Bacteria > Pseudomonadati > Thermodesulfobacteriota > Desulfovibrionia > Desulfovibrionales > Desulfonatronaceae > Desulfonatronum > Desulfonatronum sp. SC1. The sequence continues at coordinate 27,693 of NZ_PZKN01000002.1, forward strand.
TCGTCCTCAACAACGAGAATTCGTGCGGGCATGACGTGCTACCTTGATTTTGCTCACGCCTCGTCCAAGACTTGTTCACCAGACGGAGGTAGGCTATTTATTTGGTGTAGACTGTTATTTGTCGGCGGATGCATGGAATATGCAAAAAAAAACAGAATAAATTCCAACTTAAAGCCAATCGTTGGAAAAAGCAAACCCGGGAAACGAGAAATCGGCCAAGCGATCTCTTTATTGACAACTGACTGACCGTTCCTTTCGTACTATGAACGCTTCTCATGATGACCGCAACGAATCGCATTCGCCTCTGATCGTCCGCGACCAGCGGCTGATAACATCTTGCGCCTTGGACATCATCGCCACTGTGGAGCGAACCCGGGGCATGCCCTTGCAGCCTCGGGACCGGATGGCCCTCAAGCTGTTGACACCTAGGAACTCGGCTCTGCTGGTTCATGATAAACAGCGACATCTTGGTTGTCGCCAAGTCAGCTTCGATATTCTGACCGAGGATATCGGCCTGGGAGCGCACCACCTCGTCCCGTCCGGGATTCACGTCCTTAACCGTGAGGGCGTCTGGTGGAGCGATACTTACGGAATTGGGCGTTTTCTTTGGAATCTTTATGTGGACGAGAATCCTCAGGCTGGCATGATGCGAGTTCTGGAACGACTGTTCAAATTTGAAGTTTCAGGAGTATTCGGTCCTAGGGCCAATTTTTCGATTCGAGAAAAGACTGGAACCATAGAAGGCGATGTCCGTCCTGACCTGCGGTTGTACATCCATCGTCGCGAAGGAAGCGTGGAGACGTCCTTGCGAAAGTTGATCAAGGCCCAGGCTATTTTTCGTCCCAAAGACCTGGGACTACAACTTGATGGAAACGAGAGCGGCCGGATAGCCCTTTTGTTCGGCAAGTCAAAACGCTACGCGGTCAGCTTCACCATGCGAAAAAATTAGGGTAGCTATCGCGACATGGCGGCTGTGGGGCACAGGTAAGCCACTGCTTGTAATTATGTTTGTTTTAACATATCAGATTGTCCATGAAAAAGAACATATCCCCATCCATACGCCTGCACCTCTGGCTGGAAAACGACCGGGGGGCGCTGATCGGCCTGGGACGGGCCATGCTTTTGGCCAGGATCAGGGAGTATGGTTCGTTGCGCCGGGCCGCTGAAAGCCTGGGGATCTCCTACCGGGCGGCCTGGGGCAAGATTCGTCAGGCCCAGGAGTACCTGGGAAAGGATCTGGTGCGCAAGGAAGGCAAGGGGTACGTGCTCACCGACTTTGGCGAAGATTTGGCCGACGGTTTTTTGAAATGGCATGATGAAGTGGAACGTCGCGCCCTGGCCTTGGCCCAGGAGCATTTTCCGTGGCCGGTTCTTCCGTATCGCGTCTACCCCGTTTCGTTGAACCCGCCCAAATCCCGCCCATTCGCATCTCCACCGTTCGAGACCCCTCTGTCCGATCCCGTTTCAACTCCAACCGATTGCGTTGACAAGGAGCTACAATGAGCACTGAAAAGCGTGCCGAAGGCCAAAGCATCTCCATTGGTTCCCGAACTTTCGACGATTTCGTCCTGCAGGTGCGCGATTTTCACGGTTCCGCCGCACCGGGACTGGTTTTGGGGGGCTTCATGGTCGAAGAGGCTCGACGACATCTTCCCGAAGGTACAATTTTCGACGCCATCTCGGAAACCACGCACTGCCTTCCGGACGCCGTGCAACTGCTCACTCCCTGCACCATCGGCAACGGCTGGCTGCGGGTGATCAACCTGGGTCGGTACGCTCTGACCTTGTACGACAAATATTCCGGTAGCGGCGTCCGGATCTACCTGGATACTGAAAAGGTCGCGGACTGGCCGGCCATCCGGACTTGGTACTTGAAGCATCTGCCCAAGAAAGAACAGGACAGCACGGCCCTTTTCGCGGAGATCAAGGCCGCGGGGGCTGAGGTGTGCAGCCTGGAGACGGTGCAGGTGGCTCCCCATCTGATGCAACGTAAAGGTCGGGGCGGCATCGTGGTCTGTCCGGTTTGCAAGGAAGCCTATCCCCAGTTGGACGGGCGGATCTGTCGGGCCTGCCAAGGAGAAGCCCCCTATGTGGAGAACATGGCCGCTCCGGTCGCGCCCGCGCTCCGGGCCGTGTCCGTGGACCAGGCCGTGGGTCGCAAGGTCCTGCACGACATGACCAGGATCGAGCCCGGCAAGACCAAGGACGCGGTGTTCGTCAAAGGTCAGGAGATCAACGTGGGCGATATCTGTCGGTTGCAGCAGATGGGTCGGATGCGGGTCTATGTCCAGGAGTCCGAGGCGGAATCCGGCGAAGGAGCGGACTGGGTGCACGAGAACGAGGCTGCCGAGGCCTTTGCCCGTGACATGGCCGGGGAGGGGGTGGCGCTGCGTCTGCCGCCCCGGGAAGGCAAAGTGGACTTGCTGGCCGCTCGGGACGGGCTGCTCAACGTGGAGCGGGACCGCCTGGAAGCCTTCAACTTGGTTCCGGAGGTGATGTGCGCCTCCCGGCACGACGCTGTGCTGGTCAAGAAGGGCATGACTGTGGCCGGGACCAGGGCCATTCCGCTGTATCTGTCCCGGCATTTATTTTTTCGGGCCATGAGCGTCCTGGAGCCGGGGCCGCTGTTTTCCGTGTCGCCGCTGCGCAAGGCCAAAGTCGGCATACTGGTCACGGGCACGGAAGTGTTCCAGGGACTGGTGGAGGACAAATTCGTGCCCATTGTCGGTTCCAAGGTGCAGGCCCTGGGGAGCGAGGTTTTGGCCAGCCGGATCGTCCCGGACAGCAAAGAGGCCATCGTCAACGCGGTTCGGGAACTGCTGGATTTGGGCGCCGACCTGCTGATCACCACGGCCGGATTGTCCGTGGACCCGGACGACGTGACCCGCCAGGCCCTGCTGGAAGCGGGAGCCGAAGATCTGCTCTACGGCGCGCCCATCCTGCCCGGCACCATGACCCTTTTCGGGCGCATCGGCTCGGCCCAGGTCCTGGGTATTCCCGCCTGCGCGTTGTTTTTCAAGACCACCAGCCTGGATCTGTTCCTGCCCCGGCTCCTGGCCGCACGGAGCGTCAGCCGGGGCGAACTGGCTCGGATGGGGGCCGGTGCGCTGTGCATGCAGTGCCGGACGTGTTCCTTTCCCAAGTGCCCTTTCGGGAAATAGCCTTTGCTTTGGGAATCGAAACGTTATGCTGGAACTGACCGTTTTTCTCTGTGGGGCTGTGGTGATGATCCTGGAGCTGACCGGTTCGCGGATCATGGCCCCGTTTCTGGGTACTTCCCTGGTGGTCTGGACCGGGCTGATCGGTGTGGTCTTGGCCGCGTTGAGCATCGGCTATTGGTGGGGCGGTCGTCTGGCGGACCAGGGGGCGACCAGGTCCGGTCTGGCTTGGATCGTCTTCTGGGCCGGGGTGATGATCGCATTGACGGCGGTGCTTCAGGCCCCGGTTTTGCGATTGATCCAGGGCCATGTTCCCGGGCTGCACCTCGGGGTGCTTCTGGCCACCGTGAGCCTGTTCGGCCCGTCCAGCATCCTTTTGGGGATGATCGCTCCCTATGCCGTGAAGATGAAACTGGCCTCCCTGGAGCATTCCGGGGCCGTGGTCGGGCGGATGTACGCCCTGTCCACCATCGGCAGTATAGTGGGAACGTTTCTGGCCGGATTCGTTCTCTTGTCTTTTTTTGGCAGTCTGCCCATTTTGCTGGTCCTGGGGGCGGTTATGTCTTTACTGGCCATGGCCTTGTCTCCGCGTTCAGGCCTGGTGGTGAAAAGCGGTTTTTTGGCTGTGCTGATCGTGGGCGGATTTCTGCATGTCCAATATCGACAGGCCTTGGCGGCCCAGGGCTACTTTGATCTGGACACGGCTTACAACCGGATCATCGTGGCCGAGGCTGAAGATGAGAGCTCGGGTCGCCGAATGCGGATCATGTCCACCGGGCCGGGCTGGCTTCAGTCCGCCATGTACCTGGACGATCCCGTGGAGCTGGCCCTACCGTACACGCGCTTCTTCCGGCTCGCCGAGCTGTACGCTCCTGATCATCGGCGGGTACTGATGGTCGGCGGGGGCGGGTACTCGTTTCCCAAACATCTGATGCGGACCCGGACTGACCTGGAACTGGACGTGGTGGAGATCGACCCGGTCTTCACCGAACTGGCCCGGAATTATTTCGGGTTTGATCCGGACGGGACGCCGGGGCAACCGGTCGTCATCCATCATCAGGACGCCCGCCGCTTTCTGAACCAGACCCACGCGCCCTACGACGTGATTATCCTGGATGCTTTCAGTTCCCATTATTCCGTCCCGTTTCAACTGACCACCCGCGAGGCCATGGAACGTATTTCCGCCAACCTGGCCGACCGCGGGGTGGTCGTTGTCAACTTGATCTCCGCCGTATCCGGCCCGGAAGGGCGGATGTTGCGGGCTCTGCTGGCGACCATGGACGCCGAGTTCATCCAGGTGGAGACGTTCCTGGTGGCCGACCCCGAGGACCCCGAACGGGTTCAAAACATCGTCTTGGTCGCCGGAAACACCCCGCTGCTCGAAGCTCATTCAGGGCACGGCCCTCCCGAGCTGACAGCCAAACTCGACCATCGCTGGCCGCATCCCATTCCCCGCGATCTTCCCGTTCTCACCGACGCTCTGGCCCCGGTGGAGCGCTATTTACCCTGATGTGGTATTATATCGTCAGTTGACACTAAAGCAATCAGCAGTCCGTTGAAAAAATCCCAATTGCTGCATCACTGCAAAAAGTTCAAACTCTCACGTATGAATAAATACGCTTCGACCTTGAACTTATTTTGCTCCTTGCACCTGGGTTTTTTGAACGGACTGTCGGATAAGGACTTTTTCAACACTCAGTTAGGGGTTTCGGAAACCCAAAAAGCACCTAAAATCGTTTCAGCTCGAACAACTTCTTGGTTTGCGTGGAGACGATGTGGAAGTACTTGTCCTGGGGGATGTAGATGTACGGGACGTCTTCTTGGCGACGATACAGGAAGTAGGAGAGGATCATGCGGTTCACGGCTTGGTGGCCGATAATCACGATGTGTTCCGCGCTGCCGCTGAGGTACAGTGCTTTCTTGATCCCGAGTTGGATTCGGGTTTGTAGGGTGATGTAACCTTCTCCGTCGGGGTAAATGTAATGATATTTATCCATGCTGCGAGCGATATGAATTTCCGGATGGCGTTCCCGGATTTCGTCATATGTCAATGAATCGCAGATTCCGGATTTGATTTCGTCGAACTCCGGCAAAGGGACGTGTTTGCATTCTCCCTGGGCCCCGATAATCGGCTGAGCCATTTGAATGGTCCGGCGCTTGGAGCTGGTGAAAATGAACGGAATCCGGGTCGTCTGGAAGTGTCCGCCCAGCAGCTCGGCTTGACACAGGCCTTTTTCAGTGAGCGGGGAGTCTCCGCCAATGCGCCGTTCCTGGTTGTAATAGGTTTCACCGTGCCGGATCAGGTAGAGGTTCTGGATCATGTCCGAGACCAGGATGTCCCGAATCCGCGGATAGTGAGGAATATTGTCGGAAGTTTTTTCCTGGACGACTCGGTTTTGTAGGGAGTTGAGTACAACGTGGTTGCTTTCCCGGTCCAGGGGCTCGTACTGGCCAGCGTAGAATTGGATACGATCCCTAAAATTCCTGATCGCCTCGGACATGGTCATGTGCCCGAATTCCGAGATTTTTGTTTTGTGGGCAATGCTGGTGGCCAGCAATTCTTCGTCGTCGTTGACGCATTCAATGAACAACACCGGGATTCGTTCCATGGCCCGGCAGATTCTGGAGCGGCGTTCCCGACTGATATTCGTGGCGTCGAGAATAGCGATATCTCCTTGTTCTTCAAGGAATTGTCTGGCGGTGTCCAGATTCAGCCGTGCAATCCACTCCCGCAGCCGGACCCCCTCCTGATTCTCTGGGCTGAAAAAAGACGCGGACGCCGTGTTTTCGGGGAGCATGCTCCGGCGAATCTCGCCGTTGTTGAAGATCGCCACGTTGATGTTTTCCTCTTCCAGGCTCTCCCGAAGGCGGCAGGCAATAGTGGACTTGCCCCGGGCCGGAAGACCGACCATGACGATGCAGAGTTTTTTCATGATGTTGGAGTATAATCAGGGAGCAAGGCATGCCGCCATTTCAAGACTGTGGTCGCTGAGTCAGGAGGTAAAGAGCCAGGGGGATGGTCGTGGCCGTACGACGCCATGGCTGTCGTAGTCGAAATTGTTTTCAAAAAAAGAACGTCACAGGCATGTTCGGGGTTGGAGTCAGAGATTGTCCAATCGTATTCAGCCCTTGCCGGACTCGATGATTCGTTGCAGGCGCTGCGCACTGGCTTCTTTTGCTTCTCCACCATGTCCGGTCCGCGATCCTTCTTCTGCGCAGAGCTTCCATGATTCAGCCACGCGCCGTAGCCGATTACCGGACAAAGCCAGGCGGTTCGCGACTTCGGGCAAAAAAGAAGTCTTCTCGGATGCCGTTTTTCCAAGGTTTTCCAGCTCCGTCAGTACTTTCTCCAGGCGGCTCAGCACATCCTGAATGGAAGTCTGCTCTGCGTCTACCGCCTCCGGTCGGACCTGACCCGGAAGGTCCAGACCCTGAAACAGCGTGTTTAGCGAAACGGTCCAAAAACCTTCGATGTTGGAATACAACTCGTCGCTTGCTTTGCGGCGGGTCAAGAGAGAGGCGATTCGGGCCACTGCCGTCAGTCCCACTGAGCGAGGGGACAAGGCCATCGGGGGCATGGCTTGGGCCGCCGCCTGCCGGAACAGGGGGTCGTCCGGCACAGCGCCCAATGGCAAAACCACGGTCTGCAAATGCTTCTTGCAGACCGCCGCGAAGCGCTGGGTGAGCATGGCATGGTCAAAGCCTTGATGAACCCTGTTCACCAGAATGTAGGGAGCCTGGCGCATGCCGTTTTGCCGGAGCACCTTGAGCAGGGCATAGCCATCGGTCACGGACGTTGGTTCCGGGTTGATCACGATGATCTGTTCCCTGGCGGCCAGGCAAAAGGCCACAACCTGACGATGGATGCCCGGTGCGTTGTCCAGGAGTAAAAAATCATAGTGGTCGAGGGATTTGATTTTGGACAGAAACATGGCCCGGCGGGCTGGTTCGAGATCGGCCAGGGCCGCGGCTCCGGAACCTCCGGAAATCACGTCCAACCCTGGTCGGACCCTGGTGAGGGCTCTTTCCATGGGAATTTCGCCTATGATCACGTCCTCCAGGGAATAACGGGGGGTCAGTCCCAGAAGCACGTCCACATTGGATAGCCCCAAGTCCACGTCCACCAGACAGACGTTTCGCCCACTCTCCGCCAAACTCCAGGCCAGACAGACCGCCACCGATGTCTTTCCGGCTCCGCCCTTGCCGCTGGCAATGGCAATGGTCCGGGTTTTGGGGCTCTTGTTCAGCTTTGTCCCCGGTCCGTCGCGCACGGCATCCAGAGCCGAGACGAGAAGGGGATTTGCGGATGTCCTCTTTTTATCTGTGGGGAAAATCGGGCTGATCCATTTCATGGCTGTATTGCGAGAATCACATGCAGAGGATGTTGGGAGGGGCATTCAAGCCCGGACGGTGACCAGCGTCGACTCTGTCATAAATAACAACGGGGTGGTTCAGAGTAGGTTGATATGTTGCCGGAATACCCAAAAAAAAGCGGGATGCAACATCCCGCTTTTTTTTGGGTCAAGCTCCCGTACTTTGTGCGTGGCGAGCTTTCAATTCTCCTGCAACAAGCGCAAAAACGGGCTGGATGGGGTCAGGATGACCTGGGTATTTTCGCCGATGGTCTTTTTGTAGGCTTCCAGGGTGCGCAGGTACTCGTAGAAATCGGGTGCTTGATTCAGGGCCTCGCCGAAAAGCTTGATGGCCTGGGCATCTCCTTCACCGCGAAGTTCTTGGGAGGAACGGTTGGCCTGGGCGATGAGAATGACCCGTTCCCTGTCGGCCAGGGAGCGAATGTTGGCCGCGGTCTCTTCGCCTTCGGCGCGGTAGGTCATGGCCTCTCGTTCGCGTTCGGCGATCATTCGGTTGAAGACGGCCCGCTGGGTTTCCGCCGGCAGGTCGGTGCGTTTGATCCGCACGTCGACGACCTCGATGCCGAATTCCCGGACCAGTTCGTTGCTTTTCGTGGTCAGCTCTTCCATGATCTGGGAGCGCTTAGTGGTGATCACTTCTGTCATGGTGTGCTGGCCAAGCAGGGCACGAAGTTCGGCGTAGACGATGTCGTCCAGCCGGGCCTGGCCCATGGGCAAGGTGCGCAGGGTGGTGTAGAAACGCAAGGGGTCGATGATTCGCCACTTGGTGTAATTGTCCACCATCATGTTCTTTTTGTCCCTGGTCAGGATTTCCGCTGGACGGGAATCGTAGTCCAGGATGCGGGCGTCGAAGAATAGGACGTTCTGGACGAAAGGTAGCTTGAAATGCAACCCGGGGTTCTTGACGTCCCCAATGGGTTTTCCGAGCTGGAGAACGATGCCCCGTTCCCTTTCGTCAATGGTATAGGCACTCTGCGTGACCACCAAAAAGCCGATGACTAGGGCGACCAGGACCACGGGGAGGGTCAACTTAGGAGTTTTCATTGTGCTCGACCTCCCCGTAAGGATGGCGCGGCTTCCGAAGCCTCGGGGCGTTGCGCCTTGGGCGTGATGTGGCTGAGGGGAAGATACGGCAAAACTTGGCTCAACGCGCTGTCCGAGATGAAGGTCTTCATCAGTTCCGGATTGCTCAAAACCTCCTCCATGGTTTCCAGGTACAGCCTGGTCCTGGTCACGTCCGGGGCTTGGTTGTATTCCGTGAGCATGGACAGGAAGCGGTGGGCTTCACCCTCTGCGCGTCGAACTACGGAATCCTTGTGGGCTTCGGCCTGGTTGATGATCACCGCGGCTTCACCGCGGGCCCGGGGGACGATGTCGTTGCGGTAGGCCTCGGCTTGATTTTGAATGCGCACGGCGTCCTCTCGGGCGCGGACCACGTCGCGGAAGGAGTCGATGACCGGCTCCGGCGGTTGAACATCCTGCAACTGGACGGCAAGGATTTGAATGCCGGACTCGTAGCGGTCCATGATGGTTTGCAACAATGCTCGGGTTTCATCCTGAATAGCCGGTCTGCCGTCTGTCAGGGCCGCATCCAGCATGTTGTAACCAATGACCTCGCGCATGGCCGCTTCGACGGCGCTTTTCACCGAGGCGTCGGGCATCTGGATGTTGAATAAGAATTTGACCGGATCGTTGAGCTGGTACTGAACGATAAATTGAACGTCCACAATGTTTTCATCACCGGTGAGCATGTGTGACTCTTCCGGGACGACCCGGTACTGGGGCTGAGCGCCCGCGACCGTTGTTTGCTCAATGGTCCGGTAGCCGATTTCAAAACGGCGAACCTGCGTTACCTTGGGAGTCTGAACGGACTCGAAAGGGAAGGGGATACGGAAGTGCGGTCCTGGATCGGTTATGCGGTTATAGGCGCCGAAACGTTGGACGACACCCAATTCGTCGGGATTGACGATGTAGATCCCCGAAGCAAGCCACAGCAGAAAAAGTACTAAAACTACGATCTTGCCGCCGCCAGGCAGCTTGATGTTTTTCAGCTTGTTCAACTGCTCGTTGAGTTGCGCGAGATCTGGAGCCCCGGGGGGGCCGTGCCTTTTCCGCTTATCTTGGAGTTTGTCCCAGTCCCAGTTCATGAAAGTCAACCTAAAGCAACCCTGATTCGAGGTCAAGACAAGTCGAGTTCAGAACATCACTCGGCCCGATGCGCAGACTACCTGGACTTGGCTTGAAGTGGAAATCCGCTTAAAGGGTCTTCCTCCGACGTCTTACTCTGAACCGTTAACTGCAATGAACCTTTCCGAGGAGCATGACGATGCTGATCAAGCGGGAAATATTCCGGGCCTATGACATTCGTGGAGTTGTGGATCGTGATTTTGACGAAGCGTGGGTTGAGGTACTGGGTAAGGCGTGTGGGACATTTTTTCTCAAACGAGGCCAACGTCAGGCCGTTGTCGGGCACGATTGCCGACATAGCTCTCCAGGTTATCAAGCCGCGATGATCAAGGGACTCCTTTCCACGGGCGTGGACGTGCTGTATATCAACATGGTTCCCACCCCTCTGTTCTACTATGCGGTAAAGAAGTTCAACCGCCAAGCTGGGGTGATGATTACAGCCAGTCATAATCCACCGGAATTTAACGGTTTCAAGGTCTGGTCCGGTGCCGGGACGATTCATTCCGCTGATGTTCGGGAGGTCTATGAGATCATGGCCAGCGGCGAATTCAACATCGGGCAGGGGATCGCCTCCCAACACGATGTGGTTCCGGCGTATCTGGAGGAACTTTCAGCCCAGGTCCGACTCCCTGCTCCCGTCCGGGTCGTCGTGGACGGAGGCAACGGGGCTGGAGGGGCGATTTGCGCCGAACTGCTGCGCCGGGTTGGCGCCGAGGTGGTGGAGCTTTACTGCGATCCGGACGGGAACTTCCCGAACCATCACCCGGACCCGACCCGAGACGAGAACAACGCGGATCTCAGGGCCAAGGTTCTGGAGGTCAAGGCCCAAGTGGGCATCGGGCTTGACGGCGACGCGGACCGTATCGGCGCTTTGGACGAAAAGGGGACGATGATCTACGGGGATCGGCTTCTGGCCATCTTTTCCCGCCAAGTGCTCCAGGACCGGCCCGGCGCTACGGTGATCGGCGAGGTGAAGTGCTCGCATTTGATGTTTCAGGACATTGCCGAGCATGGCGGAAAGCCGATCATGGGCCAGACCGGCCACTCACTGATCAAGGCCAGAATGCAGGAGACCGGGGCGGTTTTGGCCGGGGAAATGAGTGGACATATGTTTTTCGCGGACCGGTATTACGGGTTCGACGACGCGCTCTACGCCGCGCTGCGCCTGGTGGAGATCATTGGCAAAAATCCGGCCAAACCGCTGAGCACCTACCTCGATGAGTGGCCGCCCATCTTTTCCACTCCGGAAATCCGCATGGACTGCCCCGAGGAAATCAAGTTTCAAATCGTGGAGCGGGCGCAGGCTTTTTTCCGAGAACGTTTTAACGTGGTTGACGTGGACGGCGTCCGCATTGTCTTTCCCGATGGCTGGGGGCTGTTGCGCGCTTCCAACACTCAACCCATCTTGGTTTTACGCTTCGAAGCAGAGTCCGAGGCTCGGCTGAAGGAGGTTCGCGCATTGGTGGAAGAGCCTTTGGGGCTGTGGATTGGCGAATTGGCAAGAGGGTGAGGCAATACGGACCGATGGTTTTGATTCTTTCTTGCCCCCTGAGATTTTAACCGCAGAGGTCGTGGAATGCCGTTCGGAGTGAATCGAGATGCCGCCCCTTGGGAAGGGCTTTTGCGGGCTTTGGGCATGGTCTTCGTGTTCATGGGCGTGATTTGGCTCTTTTGGAAACACAACCAGCGCACCATAGAGATGCTGGATTCGCATCAAGTGGTCGTGGATCGTGGCGGGTTGCTGACCGATGCCCAGAAACAATCCGTCCGCGACTTGTCCCGGGCCCTGAAATCGTCATTCGGGCTGGATTTGCGGCTGGTTGTGTCCGAGGACGGGTTAACGCGACCGCAGGTGGACGCAAAGACCATCCACATTGGTATTGATCCCGAATCCGAGGTTTTTCATGTGGTTTTGCCGCCCATCGTGGAACGGGCACTGGGACAGGGTTTTATCAGGTACTTGGGCGAGGAGCATTTTGCCCCGTACTGGGCGAGCGGCAATTGGCAACGGGGGCTGGGCGAGGCCTTGAGCTTGCTTTGGAACGCTTTGAGCAGCCCGGAAGACGAATATGGCGAATATCATCACGATAAGAACGAGGGTCCACCGGGGGGCGGTTCCTACCGTGGAGTCGTGCGCGACGAAGGACCGGGAAAATGAGCGGGGACAATGTGACGAGAATCTATACCGACGGTGCGTGCTTGGGAAATCCCGGGCCGGGAGGATGGGGAGGCGTGGTGCTCGATGGTCTGGGACGCCGGGAGTTGTCAGGCGGCTACGGGTTGACCACCAACAACCGAATGGAGATGCTGGCCGTGATCGAGGCCTTGAGCCTCCTGGGTGACCGGTCCAAGGTGGAGTTGTATACCGACTCCAAATACATACATGACGCCGTGGAAAAGGGATGGCTGACCAAGTGGAAACGCAACGGCTGGCGGACCGCGGACAAGAAGGCGGTCAAGAACCAGGACCTTTGGCTGCGAATTGACGCCCTGCTCCAGACCCACGACGTGACCTTTCACTGGGTGCGCGGCCATTCGGGGAACCCGGAAAACGAGTGCTGCGACAGACTGGCCAGCACCGCCGCCCAGGGGAGCGACCTTCCCGAGGATGTCGGATACATCCGGTAGCGTTGAGGCGTTTCGCGAGAAAAAAGGCGTCCCGTTTCTGGGACGCCTTTTTTTGCGTGATTTGGGTCGGGGGAACTATTTCAGCCCGAGTTTTTCCTTGATGTAGGGAATGTCCACGTTGTTACTGACGACCTGGGCGCCTTGCTGGATCTTGACCATGTCCCGCAGTTTCAGGCGGGAGAGGATGGCGTCCATCTTCTTGGACATGGTGAAGGTGTCGTCGCGAACGATGATGATCGGAACTTCCTTGACCTCGGCCCGGGTCAGGATGATGTCGTTGGGGTAGATGTTTCCGGTCAGGATCAGGCAGGGGCATTCGCCTTCCAGGGCCACCAGCTGAACGTCGGAGCGGTCGCCGCCCATGATGATGGCGGTGTTCTTGTTCTTGCGGAAGTGGGTCATGAAGTTTTCGACCTGCATACTGCCGATCAGGAAGTTCTCCACGACACGATCGGTCTTGTCCTTGGCCGTGACCACCCGTCCGCCGAGCCGTTGGGCCAACTCGCCCACTTGGACCGCGCCGAGCAGCGGATCGCGGGGAAGAACCCCGAGAACCTTCACTCCGCTGCGCTCCAGAAAGGGCGTCAGGCGGTTCTTGACCTCGTCCATGTAGTCCGGGGGAATGTCGTTGAGAATCGCCCCGATCAGTTGGTCGCCCAGGGCGTCCTTGAGTACAGCTAGATAGTCGTAGTTCAATTCCTTGCCGTAGCGGTCGATGACGATGGACTTGATGCCCAGGGTGCGCACGACCTCAACCGCGTCCACGTTGCAGTATTTGCCGGAATACATGCTCCCGGAGCCGGCGACTATGGTCACGTCCTTGCCTTTGCTGACGGCATCGTAGCTGCGCTTGATGTCGCCCATCAGGTCGTGGGTCAGGCCGCCGAAGGCCTTGGTTTTGAAGTCCTCGGTGACCAGCACCGGGGTGACGAGTTCGGGATCTTCCTTGAGTCCCAGAACGTCCTGGACAAAGAACGCGTCTTCATCACCCATTTTGCCGTCCTTTTCAACGGGTACGGCGCCCACGGGCTTGATGTAGCCGACGTTCAGGCCGTCTTTTTGAAATTTGAGACCAAGCCCCATGGCTATCAGGTTTTTGCCTGAGTAGCCTGACGTCGAGCCCACATAAATACCGACCATAGGATGCCTCCTTGCGTACGTTCGTAATCGTGTAGGAAGATGATGCCTAGCGTGTAACGCCGAAAAACGTTTTGTGGACGTCCGACGACGCAGGCGTACTCTACGCCTGCCCATGAGCAATCGCAATATTTTTCGGGAAAGTCTTCTTCAACCTAGATAAAAGGCGCGTTCTTCTCGACGAAAGGTTCTGAAAGGCTCAATGAACGGGCTTGAGCTGAAAGGATACGTCGCGGCTTGATGCTTGACCGGGCATTTTTTTCCTTGATAGCTGGCGGGACGGATTAAGGTGGAAGTGTCAGGATGATCTGAACCAGCCCGATCCTGGGAGGTGAAAATGGACGACATTGAGCAGGTACAGGCGCGCATTCAGTATGCTTTTGGTGATGTCAAATTATTGAACGAGGCCTTGACGCACAGTTCTTATGCAAACGAGTCGCCCGGAAGAGGCCAGAGCAACGAGCGTCTGGAGTTTCTGGGGGATGCGGTTCTGGAGTTGTGCATAACCGAGGAATTGTATGTTCGCTATCCAGAGGCCAACGAGGGCCAGTTGACCACGTTTCGTGCCCTGCTGGTGAATGAAGGTGTTTTAGCAGGGCTGAGCAGGAAGCTGAAGATCGACCAAGTCCTTTTGCTGGGGCGTGGCGAAGAGAATCAGGGGGGGCGGCAGCGTCAATCGCTGCTCAGCGACGCTTTCGAGGCGCTTCTTGGGGCGATTTTTCTGGACGGGGGATACGCGGTGGCCAAACCGTGGGTTCTGGAGCGGTTCACTGGACTGTGGCCCAGGCAGATGGAACTGCCCGTGGAAAAGGATCATAAGACCAAACTTCAAGAGCTGACCCAACAACATTGCCGAGACCGGCCGGTATATTTTTTGGAGGGAAGTTCAGGACCAGAGCACGAGCGGACGTTTCATGTCCTGCTCAAATTGCCCAGTGGCGAGGAGTTTCGGGACTCGGGCAGCAGCGTCAAAAAGGCCGAGCAGAATGCCGCCCGTCAAGCCATGGTATTCCTTAAGCAAGGTTGACCTCGGCCCCTGATTCGTCAGTTCAGCCCCCGAAACGCCGCGTTTCGGGGGCTGAAGATTTTCAGGAGGTCAGCCGATGTCGATGGGACTCCAAATCGTACCGCCGATGCGGCTCAAGCGGTTGGTCGTGTTTAGCCGCTGATGAGCTGCATGGCCATCCGAGGCAGGGAGTTGGCCTGAGCCAGCATGGCCACCGCCGCCTGGGTGATGATCTGGTTGCGGACGAACTCGGTCATTTCCAGGGCCACGTCCGCGTCGGAAATTCGCGACTCCGCGGCCTGCAGGTTTTCGGCCTGGATGGACAGGTTGGTGATGGTGTTGGCCAGGCGATTCTGCAAGGAGCCGAGACTGGCACGAATATTGTCCTTGGAAAGGATGGCGTTTTCCAGGGCGTCGAGGGCGAGCTGAGCTCCCTCTTGGGTGGAGATGGAAAAGCCTGCTCTTGCTTCAAGGTGAGACGCGCTTGCAAAGTCTCGGCTTGCCGCATTGCCGACCCCGAGAGCGGATGCCGTGGAGTTACCGATGGCAATGTAGTAGTAGTCCTCGGCGCTGTTGTTGGATGGCCCGAAGTGAATTTTCAAAGGACCACTGGAGATAAGGCCGGCACCGTTATGATCTCCACCCCAATCCGCTGGGTTTCCAGAGCCTGTGGAAAGATTGCCGTTCAGCAGGTAAATTCCATTGAACTTCGTGGCATTGGCGATTCGGGTGATTTCCGAGGCCATGGCTTGGTATTCCGAGTCGATGATCAAGCGCTGATCGGAGTTGTAAGTACCTGTGGCCGCCTGGGTGGCCAGTTCCTTCATCCTGATCAGCTTTTCGTCGATGACGGCCAGGGCGCCGTCCGCGGTCTGGATCATGGAAATAGCGTCGTTGGCGTTGCGAATGCCTTGTCGCATGGAGGAAATCTCCGCTCGCATCAGTTCGCGGATAGCCAACCCGGCGGCGTCGTCCGCGGCGCTGTTGATGCGCAATCCCGAAGAAAGCCGCTCCGTGGACGTCCCGAGTCTGCCATAGGCGGCGGACAGGTTTCGGGCGGCGTTCTGTGCCATTAAATTGTTGTTGATTGTCAGAGCCATAGCTGAACCTCCTAAAAGGGTGACATCGTGATGCCTAGCTTTAAGCAAGGAGGGTGCCAACAGTGTTTAGTTGTTTTTTTTCAAATTGTTATTATTTGCTGTGGCGCTCTAAGAGCTATTTTGGAGACGTATATGTGCTAACAAGGTGATTTTCTTGCCAGTGCATATTGGCGAAGATGTGGGTGTTGAATTTTATTGTTTTGTTTTAGATTGTTAGGGTGGCCTTGTGCTTTTTGCGGTCATCACTCCCCGGTGAGCTTCCCGTGTCATTGTCATGACAATGGGCTGAAAATATTGCACGCCGGGATGAAGTCATTTGGTCTTGACGTCGCTCTTGAGACTTGTCGGGAGCCCCGCTAAAGATTTTCGGGCAATGGTCGATAAGAAGGATAAAGCGAAGATAGTGTTTTGGCGTCCCTGTTGATTGGGCAGCCTTTCCCCGACCTTTGAGGAAGTAGTGAGGATACAGCCATGCGTGTGGATAATAATTTTGAGACTCGGTCATATGTGTCGGGCGACCTTGGTGTTGCTTATGTTTTGAACGTGCCTGAAAGCGACAAGCTCGGTGCCCTCAGCCACGACAGGGACCGCGATGGGCATAAGGGCGACGATGCTCGTCAGAAAGGAAGAAGCGCCTTGATGGAGGCCATGGATGTGGCCGAAGAGCACCTGAAGGGAACCGGACTAAATATTCGATTGAAGGTTGCGGACAAGAGCGAGCGGCTTCAGGTTGAGGTGTTTGATCCGAAAACCAAGGAAGTCCTGCGACGTTTTCCCCCGGATGAGATTATCCGACTGGCTGAGTCCATTGACGAAATGGCCGGCTTGATCGTGGACAGATCGCTTTAGGGCTTCCATTTGAGACTTGGTGCCGGTGAAGGCTCGAACGTCGATTTCGTGTTGCTTCGACTTTTCGGGCTGGAAGGATCTTCCTTGTGGGGACATCGGGAATAGGATAAGGAAGCATCCATGCCCGGAATCGACTTGCATACCCACTCAACGGCCTCGGACGGCACCCTGGCGCCCACGGAACTGATTCAGGCGGCTAAAGATGCCGACCTGGAAGCCATTGCCCTGACGGATCACGACACCACAGGCGGACTGAAAGAGGCTGCCGCCGCGGCCGATGTAGCGGGAGTTGAGTTCATTCCCGGGTGCGAGTTGAGCGTGGTTTCCCAGAACGGCAACATGCATATTCTGGGTTACTGGATACCCATCGGCCCCAGCAAGCTGAGCGAGACGTTGCGCTTTTTGCGGGATCGCCGACATGAGCGCAATCATCTGATCATGGCCAAGCTTAAGGTCCTGGGCATGGATATTTCCTACGACGATGTCCTGGCCATGTCCGGCGGGGATGCCGTGGGTCGTCCGCATATCGCCCAGGTTATGCATGCCAAGGGCTACGTTCGAGAGCTGAGCGACGCATTCAAGGACTACCTCGGCTCCGAGGGCAAAGCCTACGTTCCCAAGGAAAAACTCGGACCCCGCCGGGCTATCGAACTCCTGAAGTCCGTGGGCGCGACCGTGGTGCTGGCCCATCCGTTCCTGCTCGGGCTGAAGGGGGCGGATTTGCGCGGTGTGTTGAAGCAGCTCAAGGAATTTGGACTGGATGGTATTGAAGCCATCTATACGCTGCACCGGCCGGATCAGACACGACTTTATCTCGACATTGCTCGGGACATGGACTTCCTGGTCACCGGCGGTTCCGACTTCCACGGCGCGGTTAAGCCGAACGTTCGGCTGGGCTCGGGTTTTGGCGAGTTGTTCGTCCCCGCGTCCTTGCTGTCGACCATGAAGGAACACCGAGTCAAGCTCGGTCTGCCCGTTTAGCGGTCGTTCAGTCCCTGTCCATCGTCCGGTCTTCACCAGCCTGCATTTGGGCGCGGAAACTTTTTCCGGTACCTTGTTCTTTCAGCTTCCTGACAACCCTTCCTCCTCGCCTTCATGTCGTCATCCCCGTTCCGTCCGGAACTGTTGGCCCCTGCTGGGAACCTCGCCAAACTGAAGGTCGCGCTGCGTTACGGCGCGGACGCCGTTTACCTGGGTGGATCGGCTCTGAATCTCAGGGCCGGCACCGGAGGTTTTGATCGGGACGCCTTGCGTCACGCGGTGGCGCTGGCCCATTCCGCAGACGTTCGCGTCTATTATTGTCTGAATGCCTTTCCCCTGGAAACCGACCTGGATGCTGTCCGTAACGTCTTGGCAATGCTTGGCGAATTAACCCAGGACTCGCGGGTCGACGGATTGATCGTGGCCGACCCCGGGGTTTTCGCCCTGGCTCGGAAGTTTTTGCCGGACATGCCTCTGCACGTCAGCACCCAGGCCAATACCGGCAACAGCGAGGCGGTGGAGTTCTGGCGGGACTTGGGAGCCAGGCGCGTCAATCTGGCCAGGGAATTGACATTGAAGGATATTCGCGGCCTCCGGCGGGCCGTGTCCGGCAGAGCACCGGGCATGGAACTGGAAATGTTCGTGCATGGAGCCATGTGTCTGGCCCTGTCCGGGCGTTGCTCCCTGAGCGCCCACCTCAACGCCCGTTCGGCGAACAAGGGCGGCTGCACCCAACCCTGTCGCTTCGCCTACAAGCCTCGGGCCCTGGCCCTGACCGTGGAGGAGCAGCTCCGGCCCGGAGACGTTTTGTGGGAGGTATGGGAAGGGGAGGACTTTACGGCTTTTTTTAGCCCTCGAGATCTGTGCCTGGTCAAATATCTGCCCTGGCTCCAGCGCAACGGCGTCGACGCCTTGAAGATCGAGGGCCGGATGCGTTCCGCCGCGTATGTCGCGCTGACCTGCGACGTATACCGTTCGGCTTTGGACGATTTGGGCCGAGGAAGTTTTAGGCCGGACCGTTATCTGCGTGAACTCGGGACCGCGTTGCATCGGCCCATGGATTCGGGCTTTTTTCTGCCCGGCGCTCCGGCCGTGACGGCGAATCGTTGGGAGTGTAGCGGCGACATGACCATGGTCGGACATTTGCTGCGGCGGGATGGACCTGGGCGCTGGACGACGCAGGTTCTGGATCGTTGGGAAGCGACCGGACCCGTGGAACTGGTCCTGCCGGGCTTGCGTCGGTCGGTGCTGCGGTCTGGAGAGTACGGTCTGGAGAATGAGCGGGGAGAAGCGATGCGCTTGGCGCATCCCGGGCAACGGGTGGTCTTGTACTGCGAGCACCCGGAATGCGGTTCGGATATTTTTCTGCGTCAAACCCAGAATCAACCCAGGAAACAACCGCGATGACCACCCAGATCACCCTGACCCGTCCGTCTTCTCTGGCCACGATCTCCGCGTTCGCTTTCAGGCCGTCGGCTGGCGTAAGATGGTCGCGATCAACTTGTGGCCATCTGCTCCAGACCTGTTTTATTCAACAATTTGATGGTCCGGCCCTGGACCTCGATCAATCCGGTTTCCGACATTTTTTTCAGGGTCCGGGAAAGGGTTTCCGGAGTGGTGCCCAGCAGGGTGGCCAACTGGCCTTTGGTCACGTCCAACTCCACCTGGTCCGCATGCGTCAGTTCCTCGCCGGCGTGCAGCAGGTAGGCGGCCAGTCTGGCGGGACTTTCCTTAAGGGATAAACTTTCCACCAGCTTCGTCAGCTGTCGCAGCCGCCTGGACAGATCGGCCAGCATGATCATGGCTAGATTCGGGTCGTTGGCCAGGAGGCGGCGAATGGCTCGCCTGGGAAAAAAAAGCGTGCGGGTTTCTCGCAAAGCATCCGCGTTGGCCGGGTAGGCTCCGCCGGAGTAGACCGGCACCTCGGCAAAAATTTCACCCGGCCCGACGAAGTGGAGCACCTGCTCCTTGCCCTCGAAGGACATTTTATAGATCTTCACCTGCCCGGAAACCACGAGAAAAAAGCCCGCGGCGTCATCGCCTTCCGAAAAGATCAGATCACCGGGACGATAGGTTATGGGCTCGGCAATCCTGGCTAAAGCCTGAATCTGACTTTCGGGAATCCCTTGAAAAACAGGGCTTTGGCTGAGCAGTAAAGCGGTGTCGTCGTGCATGGCGCTTCCCCCTTGATAGATCATGTACTCGACTGTTCCGCATCGACGAAGCGAACTCCGTATTTCTTCAAAAAGCGGATCGGATTGTAGGAGAGCTTGGCTTTGCGAAGCCCTTCGTCGTCCAGGTCCTGCTCACGGTTGACGTTTTCGAATCCGGTTGCGGCGTCGGCCAGGAACAGGTTGTTGATGGCCTGGTAGATGCCTTTGAACCTTGTATCGCCTTTCTCGAAGTGAATGACCACGGTGTCGGATGTTAACGCTTCGGCCACGGTATACGCGACGATCTCGCCTTCTACCTCCAAAGCCCCGCCCATCAGTCCCGGGATACGGTCCCACTCCTTGAGCACGCGCTCGATGGCCGTGTTTTCGGCCTCCAAGGCGTCGGAATCGACGCATTCCTTCCAGGTGCACCAATTGGACTGCATTTCCAGCACCCGCTCCACGCAGTCCATGTCCAGGGGGTGGTAGGCGGCTCGGTAGTTGCGTTGAAACTGGCGGAGCAGGTTTTTTTTCTTGTGAAAGCGATTGCCCTTGAGCTCAATCAGTTCCGAGACGGAATAGACGTAGTCCCATTGCCCTCGGGCTTCGCTCGGAATCATCCGTTCACCGAATGTTTTGCGCCATATTTCCGTCAGTTCCTCGGGAACGCGATGAAACGAGGCGTTGGCCAGACAGGGCCAGAGGGCGGCCCAGTCCACGTCGTTCCAGGGCCCCACGGGGGCCCAGAGTTGAGGCTCCGGGTTTTGTTGGCGCAGCCAGACAAGATTTTCGTCAAAACACCATTCCAGGCCGTACTCCTCGGCCCATCCGAAAATATTGGCGAAACTGAGGTCCGACGTTTTTTGCGGACAGCAGCCCAGGAGAGCCAAGTAGCGCTCCTGATCATGCAATGTGATCTGCTGGAATTCAAGCGGCATGGTGGGGTCGGTTTTATGTTTCGTCATGGGCATGTTGGCGGTCATGGTTTGAAGTGAGCGGATGAAAAAGCGCGATGACGTCGGCGTCGGGGGGCGTTGCGGTTTGTGTGTCAGGGAGTCCATTCCGTGGACCGGAGGTCTGTGGCTAAGTTGGCGATCAGAGCGGCGACCACAAGGCGATGGATTTTTCGGGCCGCTTCGGGGGTGATATTCTCCAACTCCAGAAAAGCCTTCGGTGTAAGTAGAGCGATTTGTACGGTGGACTCGGCTTGGTAGCCGTGGGAGGAACGCCAGGTGCCGTAGGCCGCGGGTTCGCTGAAAAAAGAGCCCGGTCCCAAGGTCCGCAACGTGCTGCTGCCTCCCGAGGTGTCCGTAAATCGTTCCAGAACCGCGCCTTGGCGCACGAATATTATTCCTGGACCAAGATCGCCCTGACCGAGGAGCGTCTGGCCCGGGGGGAAGGTTTGAGATTCAAGATAGGGTTCGATCGCGCTGAGCAAACTCTCGATTGTTTCCTGGCGGTTCAATTCGGACAACAGTTCGTCCGCCACGGTGTCGAACAGTTCGTCCCGGTCGTGTTGGGCCTGTTCCGACTGTTCGGCTAGGGCGGCGTGAGCGGAGCGGATGATGTCGTCTTCGCACCACTCCAGCGCCGTGTTGCCGCTGGGGAACACGTTGTACGATCGGGCCTGGTCTTCGCCGCCGATCTGCCTGAGCAGGTCCGTGAACAGGTCCGGTGGCCCGGCCAGAAGAAAAGCGACGTTTCGCGAGGACATTCGCTGAGCCAGTCGGACGAAGTTGTTGACCGCGGAGACATCGAACCCGGAAACATTCTGAAAATCGACGAGAATGTAGCGTGTGGAGTCGTCATGCAGCGCCTCCATGACGGACGTGGTCAATGAGTTCACGGAGCCGAAAAAGAGAAAGCCGTTGAGCTTGAAAAGACGCGCGCCGCGTCCATGAACGGTCAGCAGATGCTGATGAGGAATCGGACGGGACTTGCGACTGCGGGTCCGGGAAATGTTGGATACGGCCTCAATGGCCGGGATACGGCTGATTTTGGCCGTGAACAGGGCCACCGTGGCCAAAAGGCCCAGCAGGACGCCTTGGAGGTAGCCGAAAACGCCGATGGTAGCGAAGACGGTGAGCACCACGATATAGTCCGGTCGCGGCATGCGTTTGCGGGTATCCACGATCCAGTCGGATATAAAGAACAACCCGATCAGGAGCAGGAAACCGCCCAAAAGGGCCTTGGGAAAAATGGAAAGAACCTGTCCGCCGAAGAGGAGCGTCCCGGCCAGGACCAGCGCGGCGGTCAGTCCGACGATGCGCGTGTCCGCGCCGGTTTTGAAACCGAGCATGGACAGGCTCAACGCGCTGTACCCGGCGTGGGATCCGGTCAGGGCGGCCAGGGCGTTGCCCCCGCTGTTGACCAGCAGCTCCCGGTTTAGGTCCAGGTCACGACGGGCGGCCAGTTCGATGCCTCCGGTGTTCAGCAGTAGACCGAGCAAGGCGATGAACGGGATGACGGCCAAGGTGGGAATTTCTCGTACAAGGGCGGCCCACTGGACATGTTGCAGGTCCAGTGGAGTAAATGGAGGCCAGATGTTGGCCGAGGAGAAGGACGAAAAAAACAATCTGAGTTCTCGGGCTTGGGCCATGTCCAGGCCGAGAAGCGGGAGGGCCGCATGGTACAGAACCAAGGCGACGACCATGGAGCCGGGGAGGATCAGGAAATGGGACCAGCGGCGCAGGCCAAAAAACAGCAGCCCCGCGTAAACGACTCCAGGCGCCCAGAACGGAAGGAGCTCGCGGGACAATAAAGATGGCAGGGCGTCCCACGACAGGGAGATTCCGGTCATCACCTCCAGGCTGCCCTTGGTCAGCAGCCATCCGGTCCCGGCCAGAAAACCGGCCACCACAGGATAGGGCGTGAAACGGATGTAATCGGCCAGTTTTTTTTTCGCGACCAGGAAGAAAAAGGCGGCCGTGGCCAGGGTGGAAAGCATCAGGGCCGCCACCACGGTGATGAAAGCCTCTTCCGTGTGGCCCATGCCCAAGGTGGCGGCGATGCCCGCCGCCGCTCCGGTAAAAATGGCCACCGGAGCATCCTGGGGCAGGTTGACGTTGGAACGAAAACCGCTGAACAGGGCCGTCACCGCGAGCAGCACCGCGCCTCCGGCCAGGGTGAGCCCCATGCCGCGCTGGGCGTGGGATTCCAGTGGGCCGGAAAAGATCATCGCGGCCAAGGAAATTTGGATCACGATCGCCATTAGGCTGATGACCAGCCCGATGCTGATGCCGGCCAGGGCTTTGGGCGATCCCAGGTCTGTTAGGATATCCCTTGGTAATAGCGATATTTTGGCCATTGGATGGAACGTAAAGGGGCTTTGGGCTGAAGAAAGCGGTCTTTGGTTTGAACAACTCGTTAAAACCGGATGGCGTGTAATTAGGCCTGAATCGCGGATTGCGCAAGGATGCGCCTGGCGGATCATTACGGCGTGTTTTTCAAATTCGCTTCCTTCCCCTTGCTAAATCCATAGCGATCATTATAATAGTACTTCCCTTCGGGGGCGCCCTGGTTTCGACGGGGATGATGAAACCACGGCTGCAGGCCGAGGTGCTGCGAGGCCTCGTAAAACACGCAGCAGGCATTCAACTGCCAACGATCACGAATACGCCCTGGCTGCTTAAGACAGCCAGCGTTTCTCCGGCCCATCGCCTGGTAAGCCGATAGAAGCGACGACACTTCAGGCTGGCGTTGATTCCTTTGTTCGTCGGGAGTCAAAGCGAGACACAGACGAACTGGCCGCGGGGCCGCCCGGACAGGGGCAATCCCCAAGGCGAGAACTAAAACCTGTCCTAAGCCTGTAGACGTCGCTGGCGGACCGTTCTCGGACGGGGGTTCGATTCCCCCCGCCTCCACCAAAATCATATCGCAACAGCCCGTCTTCCTGGATCATTCTCCGGGGGGGCGGGTTTTGTTTTCCCTTTTGAGCCGAAGAAGAACACGAAAAATTTTGCCTGAGCATGTGAGCAGGCCAACTGGTTCGACATTTTTCTTGTCTTTGCGGTTATCAGAAGTTGTTCCTTTCGCCTTTGTTCGAAAAAGGAAAGAACATGTTAAAGACGAACTACGCTCAAATCGCGTATTGTTCCGGCTTGCTGAATACTCGGGTCGCAGAAAATGACGCCGATGGGCTGGAAATCCGGGGCGAGTCGGGTGCAACGGATGAGCTCGGCGGGGAAAGCCGCTCCGAGGATGTGCTGGAGGGAGTCGTCGCCATCGTGGACAGCTTGGACGAATGGCAAAAGCCGGGAGGGAGGAGCGGGCCTCAGTCTTGGTCGTTTTCGGCCATGGGAAAGTCCACCTTGATCTTGTAGGTCTTTTCCGCGGGCAGATTCAGGATTTCGATGCCGGTCCTGGCCGTGATCTCGGCCAGGGTTTCGCGGACTTTGTCCACGCTGGGCGCGATGAGGGTGAACCAGATGTTGTACATGTGCTGGCGCAGGTAGTTGTGGGTCACGCCGGGGTGGCGGTTCACCTCGGAAGTGAACTGGTCCAGTTTGTCTTCCGGAACCTGGGCCGCGCAGAGGGTGCTGGTCCAGCCCAGCTTGCGGGATTGGAAATTGGCGCCGATGCGGCGGATGATGCCCTTGCCCTTGAGGGCGCGAACCCGGGCCAGGGCCTCGGCCTCTGTCAGGCCGAATTGTTCGCCGATCAGGGCGTAGGGCCGCTGGTCCAGGGGGAAGTCGGTCTGGATCAGGTCCAGGATTTTCTTGTCAATCGCGTCCATGGTCTGTTCCTTGTTTTGTTCCTCGGGCTATCACTTCCCGGCCTTCTTCGGCTGATACGTACACAACGGCTCCTCGGCCAGATAATGGCCGCTCATGGTCTGGGCCCGGGCCCGGCATCCGGCGCAGACCTTGTGAAATTCGCAGACCCCGCACTTGCCATGGTAGGTCTTCTGGTCGCGAAACTCCAGGAACTGTTTCGACTTCCTCCAGATTTCCGGAAATGGTGTGGTCCGGACCTGACCGCAGTCCAACTCCAGATAGCCGCAGGGCTGAACCTGGCCGGTATGGGAGATGAAGCAGAACCCCGTGCCGCCCAGACAGCCCCGGCTGACCGCGTCCAGGCCGAAGTTGTCCATGGTCACCGGAATGCCGTCCTCTTTGGCTCGCTGGCGCAGGATGCGATGGTAGTGGGGCGCGCAGGTGGCCTTGAGCTGCATTTTGGTGGTCTTGCGGAAATCATAGAACCAGTTGAGCACCTCTTCGTATTCCTCGCCGGAAATCACCTCCCGGCCCAGGTTCGCGCCCCGGCCCGTGGGCACCAGCAGGAAAATATGCCACGCCGCCGCGCCCAGCTTTTCGGCCAGGTGGAAGATCTCCTTGAACTGGCCCAGGTTGTTCCGGGTCACGGTGGTGTTGATCTGAAAGGGCAGGCCCACGTCCTTGAAGTGCTCGATGGCCCGCAAGGCTCCGTCAAACGCTCCCTGCACCCCCCGAAAGACGTCGTGACTGGCGGCGTCCGGCCCGTCCAGGGAAATGCTGGCCCGCTGGATTCCGGCCTCTTTCATCTTCCGGGCCACGTCCGCGGTGACCAGGGTGCCGTTGGGGGCCATCACGCAGCGCAGGCCCTTGGCGTCGGCATAGCGGACCAGCTCGAAGATGTCCGGCCGGAGCAACGGCTCCCCGCCGGTGAAAATAATGATCGGGTCCCCGACCTCCGGGAAGGTGTCGATCAACGCCTTGGCATCCTCGGTGGAAAACTCGCCCGGATACGGCTCCATATGCGCCTCGGCCCGGCAATGCTTGCAGGCCAGGTTGCAGGACCGGGTCACTTCCCAGGCGATCAGGCGACAGGGCGGCGAGCCGTCGGGCAGGGTTTTGGGCATGCCCGAGAGGCCTTGTGGATGGCCGACGGGATGGCCTTGCGGATGATCGGAAGGATGCTCGGAAGGATGCTCGGAAGGATGCTCTGGCGAGCGGGCACCATGAGGGATGCTTTGATTTTTATTCATGGAGTGGGAGTGCTGCATAGTGTTCAGGATATGAAAGATGAATTAAAAAGATTGGAGCACAGTCAGGAAATTCGTATCCTGTAGTATTCTGGGTTTCTATGTTGATGGGCAATACACGTTATCAATATGTCCGTACTGTCAAAAACATATAATACGAGATAAGGGAAACGCTTGATATTGCATCTTCTTGTATTTTGTCCGATCTTTCGCCACATTTCAGGATTAGCGGCAATACTATCTACGGCATCAAGAAAAGATGCGTAAAATTGGTCGCCAAGTCCCGAAACCTCGCCGTTGTAATAGATGGCAGCATCTTGGAGCTCTTGATCGGCTGGTGGGATGAGAAGAACGCTCATTGTTCCATTTTTGCACGGATTTGGTCTAAGGATATGCCTTTAAGCAATCCCTGCTTATAGGCCAGATATCTCCTTTCTGACTCTTCAATCCACTTTTGTTCAATACTCTTGTCTGGAGGATTGAGACTGTCCAGAAGGGTCTCTACAAGATGAATTTTTTCTATAGGCTTCAGGCATAATGCTTTTGTCGTGACTTCTTCGATCATCATAAGCAACTCCTAAAAAAATATCGCTTTTGAGCGACACCCTAAGCCGAGAGATTGTTATCATCTTTGCCAGTTCAACACATTTTCGGCGAAATACGTCAAGATCAGATCTGCTCCGGCCCGCTTGATGGAGGTCAGTGTTTCCAGGACCACGGTTTGTTCGTCGATCCAGCCGTTTGCCGCCGCGGCCTTGATCATGGCGTATTCGCCGCTGACCTGATAGGCGGCCAGGGGCACGTCCGTGGTTTCGCGCAGGTCGCGGAGGATGTCCAGATAGGGGAGAGCCGGTTTGACCATCAGCAGGTCCGCGCCCTCGTCCAGGTCGGCCAGGGCTTCCCGGAAGGCCTC
The DNA here is from genome assembly GCF_003046795.1 of Desulfonatronum sp. SC1. Classification (NCBI taxonomy): domain Bacteria; kingdom Pseudomonadati; phylum Thermodesulfobacteriota; class Desulfovibrionia; order Desulfovibrionales; family Desulfonatronaceae; genus Desulfonatronum; species Desulfonatronum sp. SC1. Next base: position 54,140 of record NZ_PZKN01000002.1, read on the forward strand.
CCGGCGGTTGGCCGGGTCCATTTGGTAGGTCTTACGGTCCCCGAACTGGGGTGGGCTTTCCGCTGCCTCCCGGAACGGGCCGTAGAAGCCTGAGGCGTATTTCACGGCGTAGCTCATGATCGGCAGGTGGGTGAAGCCTCCGTGGTCCAGGGCTTCGCGGATGGCCAGCACCCGGCCGTCCATCATGTCCGATGGCGCGACCATGTCCGCTCCGGCTCGGGCATGGGACAGGGCAACCTTGGCCAGCAGCTCCATGGTCGGGTCGTTGAGCACCTCATCGCCGGAAACCAGGCCGCAATGGCCGTGGGAAGTGTATTCGCACAGACAGACGTCCGTGATCACGCACAGGTCCGGGTAGGAGCGCTTCAGGGCCGTCACGGCCCGCTGAACGATTCCGTTTTCCGCCCAGCCTTGAGAGCCAGTGGGGTCCTTGGTCTTGGGGATGCCGAACAGGATGCAGGCCGCAAGTCCCATGTCCACGGCCCGGCCCACCCGTTCCACCAGCTTGCCCAGGCCGAGCTGACTCTGTCCGGGCATGGCCCCGATGGGCTTGGCGAAATTCGGGTCATCCGTGTCCACGACGAAATAGGGCTGGATCAGGTCGTCGCGGGAAAGGGTCGTTTCCCGCACCAAACCGCGCAATGTGGCCGTCCGCCGCAAGCGGCGTCCTCTGTGGAAGATCATAATATCCCGTCTTCTTTTGGAATCAAGAAAGATGCAAAGCGTCTCGTCAAAGCCTTGCGTCACGCAATGGCCAGCCCGGCAATTTCCTCGTCCGTCAGATAGCAGGCAGGGTCCGGGGCCCAGATGTCGCCGTGGTATGCTTCGGAGCGGGCGCGGAAGTTGCCTCCGCAGACGCTCAGGAAGCGGCAGGTGGCGCACCGTCCGGTGACGTGGGCCTTCTTGTCCTTCAGCTTGGCCAGCAGCTCGATGCTCGGGTCCATCCAGATTTCCGAGAACGGGCGTTCCAGGACGTTGCCGAAGGTGTGGTTGCGCCAGAACTGGTCGGCGTGGACTTGGCCGTCCCAGGAGATGCAGCCGATGCCCCGGCCGGAATTGTTGCCCTCGTTGAAGGAGAGCAGTTCCCGGACCTCCTCGGCCCGCTTGGGGTCTTCCTGGAGCAGGCGCAGATAGATCAGCGGCCCGTCGGCGTGGTTGTCCACGGTCAGGACTTCCTTGGGCATCCCGGCGTCGAATAGGGCCTTGGTCGAGTCGATGATCTGGTGGACCACTTCACGGGTCTGGCCGTGATCCAGATCCTCGTTCATCAGATCCGAGCCCCGGCCGGAGTAGACCAGATGATAAAAACAGATTCGCGGGACTTCCAGATCCCGGATCAGGTCGAAGAGAACCGGCACTTCCTGAACGTTGCGCTTATTAATGGTGAACCGCAGGCCGACCTTCAGTCCCTCGGCCTGACAGTTGGCGATGCCTTCCAGGGCTTTCTTGTACGATCCGGTCACGCCGCGGAAACGGTCATGGACTTCCTCGCCGCCGTCCAGGGAGATGCCCACGTAGGACAGGCCGACGTCCTTGAGTTCCTTGGCTTTTTGCTTGGTGATCAGGGTGCCGTTGGTGGAGATCACGGCACGCATGTCCTTGGACACGGCGTAGTGGGCCAGTTCCACCAGATCCTTGCGAACCAGGGGTTCGCCGCCGGAAAAGAGCATCACCGGGGAGCCGAAAGCGGCCAGATCGTCGATCATGGTCTTGGCTTGAGCCGTGGAGATTTCGTCCGTGCCGTCGGGATCCACGGCCTGGGCGTAACAGTGGACGCATTTCAGGTTGCATCGCCGGGTCATGTTCCAGACCACCACGGGCTTTTTGTCCTGGGAGAATTGGAGCAGATGCGAGGGCAGCTTGCCGGAATGCCGTCCGTAGCGCAGTGCGTCGGATGGTTCAATGGTTCCGCAATAGAGTTTTGATATACCGATCATGGTTTCCTCTTCAAAGATTGATGGCAATGAAAATGAAAAAAGAAAATATAGGTCATTTTGCTCCGGAAGGCAAAAACAGCCCATGCGCGGAGTGGATTGGGGATAAGGCCAAACAACCGCCTTGACAAGGCCCGAGTGAGTTGAGATTTTCCCAGGTCTCCCCGGATTGCCCTCGTCTTCACGGCTTTCCTTCCGCCCTTGTCCGTGTGTGTCGAAAAAAACTCATTGAAAACAACCATTGAGGTGCCTCATGGTCTACTACATTCATCCGCTTTGGCAGTTCGCGGCGACCATTCTCGCCGTGTACGTATTTTACCTGGGATGGCCGCGGCTCATGGCCGCTTTTTCCGGCAAAAAGGCGGCATTTCTTTGGAAACGCCATGTATCCCTCGGCCTGATCACGCTGACGGCTCTCCTGATCGGCTTGATCGGCGGCGCTGGGGTCACGGCGCATTACTGGGGAGGAACCGGCTATACCCAACATCATTATTGGATCGGCCTGGCCATGGGGCCGCTGATGATATTCGGGCTCGTCAGTGGATTGCTGCTGGACAGGCACAAGGGAAAGTATAAAAGGCTGCCTGTTCTGCATGGGCTCAACAACGCCGTCGTCCTGTTCCTGGCCCTGGTTCAGACTTGGACCGGGCTTAACGTCATCCGCTTCTTCATCCTGGATTGAGCTGTCCGGAATTATTGATTCGTAGACCCCTGAACTCCACATTATGAAGTACCTTCCCGCCCAAATAGTTGCCTTGTTGCAAAAAAAATCCGCTAAACGAGACCTGCGCGTTTTATTCAAGTTTTTGCTGGTTCTCGTGTTGCTGGTGTCAACCTACAGTATCCTGTTTCATGTGATCATGATGTACCATGAGGATCGGTATTTTTCATGGATTACAGGAGTCTACTGGACATTTGTCGTCATGTCCACATTGGGTTTCGGCGACATCACGTTTCATACCGACTTAGGTTTTATTTTTTCCTTGATCGTCCTCCTCTCCGGAGTTGTCTTTCTGCTGGTCATGCTGCCTTTCACCTTTATTCAGTTTTTTTATGCTCCCTGGCTGGAGGCCCAGTCAAAATCCAGGGTGATCCGGACTCTTCCCGAGGATACGGAGAACCACGTCATCGTCGTGGGCGTTGATCCCATTTCATTGAGCCTGGATAGCAAGCTCAAGCAATACAATCGCAAGTGCTATCTTGTTGTCGAAGACCAACAGGTCGCCCTGGGATTGTATGAGCAGGGCTACAGAGCCGTGCTCGGCGAGCTGGACGATATTGAGACGTATCGCAAGATTCAAGCCGACAAGGCCGCGTTGATCGTGGTGAACAGCGGAGAGGACAAAATCAATACCAATATCGTTTATACCCTGCGGGAGCTGTGCGAAAAAACGCCTATCGTTTCCAACGCTTCGGACGATGACTCCGTGGACATCCTGGAACTGGCCGGCAGCAGTCATGTCTACCAGTTCACCAAAATGCTCGGGCAGTCCCTGGCCCGGCGGGTCCTGGGCGTGAGCATGCGGGCGAACATTATCGGCCGATTCGACGATCTGCTCATCGCCGAGGTCCCGGCCATGCGCAGTTCGTTGGAGGGCAAGACCATTCTGGAAAGCCGGTTGCGGGAGCTGACCGGGATCACCGTGGCCGGGGTCTGGGAGCGGGGCAAGTACAAGGTGCCCTTGCCGGACACCATAATTTCCGCATCCACCGTCCTTGTCCTGGCCGGATCGGATCAGCAGTTGGCCGTGTATGATGAAAAGTTCGGCGGCTACGCGACCAGCGAAGCGCCGGTGTTGATCCTGGGCGGCGGACGAGTCGGCAGGGCCGCGGCGGATACGCTCAAGGCCCGCGGCGTGGCCTACAAGATTGTGGAAAAAAACGTTCGTGCCATCAAGGGCGCGGAAGACGAATATGTCCACGGCAGCGCCGCGGACCTGGACACCCTGCGCAAGGCGGGCATTGACACCGCGCCTTCGGTGATCGTGACCACCCACGACGACGACATGAACATCTACCTGACCATCTACTGCCGACGGCTCAGGCCGGACATCCAGATCATCACCCGGGCCACGCTGGACCGGAACATCTCCAAGCTGCACCGGGCCGGAGCCGACCTGGTCATGTCCTACGCCTCCATGGGCGTGACCAGCATTACAAACTATCTGTTGCAGGACAATACCTTGATGGTTTCCGAAGGGTTGAACATCTTCAAGATGCCCGCACCCAAAAAATTGGTCGGGAAAACACTGGAGCAAAGCAATATTCGCCAAAAGACCGGTTGCAACGTGATCGCCATCGACAATAAGGGCCAACTGAACATCAACCCTTCACCAGGCAGCTCTATCGATCCGGACACGGAATTGATCATGATCGGCAACGCTGAGGCGGAACAGTGTTTCATGGGATCGTTCACCAACGGGGACTGAGCGAACTGAAGCCGCAACAGGCGGTGGCCCCTTTTTTTTCAACCTGAACCTTGACCTGACATAAAGGAGCACAGAAATGCGCCAATCTTCGCCCGGAGTCGCCAAAGAGGGCCTGCCGTATATCGGACTGGGGGCCTTCGTGACGTTGATCCTGGCCGTTCTCGGCTGGGGAGTTCCGGCATTAATCGTCCTGATTCTGACGATCCTGACCCTGAATTTTTTTCGCGACCCGGAACGGGTCACGCCCCAGGAACCGGGCCTCGCCGTAGCCCCGGCTGACGGCAAGATCGTCTTCGTCGGTCCCGCGGTCGATCCGGCCACAGGGCAGGTGCGGACAAAGGTTTCCATTTTCATGAACGTGTTCAACGTGCATGTGAACCGGACTCCGGTGACCGGGCGGGTGGAAAGGATAACCTACTTTCCCGGAAAATTCCTGAACGCGGCCCTGGACAAGGCGTCCGAGGACAACGAACGGAATCAGTTTCGGGTCGTGGACGAGCACGGCCACGGCTGGACCGTGGTCCAGATCGCGGGCTTGGTGGCCCGCCGGATCGTGTGCTGGGCCGAAGAGAGGGATGAGGTGGCTCGTGGTCAACGTATCGGGTTGATCAAATTCGGCTCCAGGGTTGACCTTTACCTGCCTGATGCATATGAAGTTCGTGTGACGAAAGGGCAACACACGTGTGCCGGCCTGACCGTCATAGCCGAATTGAAAGACCAACAACCCAAATCCGAGTCCTTGTGAACCGTCCGAATCAGCCCATCTGCAAAGGGGTCTACCTCCTCCCCAACCTTTTCACCACCGCCAGCCTGTTCTCCGGCTTCCTGGGGATCATCTGGGCCATCGAAGGGCAGTTTTTGTATTGCGCCCTGGCCATTCTGGTCAGTTGCGTCCTGGACGGCATGGACGGCATGGTCGCCCGCCTGACCCACTCCACCAGCGAGTTCGGCGTCCAGCTGGACTCCCTGGCCGATCTGGTGGCCTTCGGCGTTGCCCCGGCGATCATGGTCTACATGTGGCAGTTGCAGGAATATGGTCGTCTGGGCTTGCTGGCCTCCTTCCTGATCGTGGCCTGCGGCGCGCTGCGACTGGCCAGGTTTAACGTCCAGTCCGGAAAGATCTCCCAGAAGTACTTCATCGGCCTGCCCATTCCCGCCGCGGCCTGCGTCCTGGCGACCCTGGTCCTGTTCAGCACCCAGTCCCCTGCCTTTATCGAAGACATGTACGGCACGATCACCCTGGTTTTGGTGTACGTGCTCTCCTTTTTGATGGTCAGCCGGGTGCGCTATCCGTCCTTGAAGGAATTCGACGGCATGCGCAGCCATCCGTTCCGGACCACCGTGGCGGCCATGCTGATTTTCGTGGTCATCGCTTCCGAGCCCAAGGTTTTGGGATTCCTGTTTTTCTTGACCTACCTGTTCTCCGGGTTGATCCTCTCCTTCCTGATTCTACCCTATCGCAAAGTCCGTCTGCTACGGGAGTCCCCTCATGAACTCCCGTAACCAACCCCCCACCCCCTCATAGTTTTTCTTGATTTCTTACCTTGCTTCGTGAACAGTTCGCGGTGACGCGATGTTGTTCCGAAAATGAGCGCGATTTTGTGGCTTATGAAATTTTAACCGCCCGTTTCGCTCAAGGCACGGAGGACGCCAAGAAGATTTTTCGGCTTCCGCTGGAAAGATGCGGAAGCCGAAAGCTCCACGCCTGTCGGCGACAAGGAACGAGAGAATGGACGTCAATGCTATTGGGAAAGACATTGTCCACTGTGCGATCAAGGTTATTAAACGAATGTTTTTTACACCCCGTCTGAGGTGAAGCAACTTTTTTAAAAGGGCATCTTTCCTGCGCTTTTTAAATGTTATTCTTGGTGCCCTTGGCGTCTTGAGCGACCAACGGGAGCGGGCGGTTTAAAGCCTATTCTGGTTACGTAAACATGAACTAATTCAACTGCAAAATATTCTAACATACTGAGGATATCATGAGCGATTCACGAGTGCTTTTCTTCGATACCACGTTGCGCGACGGCGAACAGTCGCCCGGCGCGACCATGAGCATGCCGGAGAAAATCCGGTTGGCCCGGCAGTTGGAAATTTTGGGTGTGGACATCATCGAGGCCGGATTTCCCGCCGCCAGCCAGGGGGATTTTGAAGCTGTCCAGGCCATCAGTCGGGCGGTCAAGGATTGCCAGGTGGCTGGGCTGTGCCGGGCCACGCCCGGGGACATCGACCGGGCCTGGGAGGCCATCAAGGATGGCGCTAACCCGCGCATCCACACCTTTTTGGCCACCTCGCCCCTGCACATGGAGTACAAGCTGCGCAAGTCCCCGGATCAGGTGCTGGAAATGGCCGAAGCCGCGGTGCGTCACGCAGTGAAACACACCTCCAACGTGGAGTTTTCCGCCGAGGACGCCTCCCGGTCCGAATGGGATTTCCTGGCCACGGTGGTGGAGCGGGTCATTGCCGCCGGAGCCAGGACCATCAATATTCCGGACACCGTGGGCTATGCACAGCCCGACGAGTTCGCCGCACTGATCCGCTACCTGCTGGAAAAGGTGCCCAACAGCGACCAGGCCGTGTTCAGCGTGCACTGCCACAACGACCTGGGACTGGGCGTGGCCAACACCCTGGCTGCCTTGCGCGCCGGGGCTCGGCAGGCCGAGGTGACCCTGAGCGGGATCGGCGAGCGGGCCGGTAACGCGGCTTTGGAAGAGGTGGTTATGGCCCTGAACGTACGCAAGGACGTCTACAACCTGACCACGACCATCAAGACCGAGCAGCTTTTTCCTTCCTGCCGCCTGCTGTCCCTGGTCATCGGTCGTCCCATCCCGGCGAATAAGGCCGTGGTCGGGGCCAACGCCTTTGCCCATGAGTCCGGCATCCATCAGGACGGGATGCTCAAGCATCGCTCCACCTATGAGATCATGACCCCGGAGAGCATTGGCCGTTCAGGCACGGAAATGGTCCTGGGCAAGCATTCCGGACGACACGCCCTGAAGAAGCGGCTGGAGGAACTGGGCTATCGGCTGGACGAGGATCAAGTGGACTTGGTCTTCCAGGCCCTGAAGCGCCTGGCGGACAAGAAGGAACAGATCGCCACCGAGGACATTGAGGCCCTGGTTCTGGAGGAAATTTACCGTATCCCTGACAAGTACAAACTGGTCTATCTGAGCGTGCTTTCCGGGAACATGGCCATTCCCACGGCGGCCATGAAGCTGGAGGTGGACGGCCAGGAGAAGCAGTTGGCGGATTTCGGCGTCGGCCCCATTGACGCGGTCTTCCACACCATTGCCAAGCTCTGCGGCCGGGACCCCAAGCTGTTGCAGTTCTCGGTCAACGCCATCACCGGGGGCACGGACGCCCAGGGCGAGGTGACCGTACGCATCGAGGAGAAAGGGGCTTCGGCCGTGGGCCGGGGCGCTGATCCGGACATCATCGTGGCCAGCGCCAAGGCCTATCTGAACGCTTTGAACCGCATCGCCAAAAAAACGGAGGAAAAAATATGCCCCAGACCTTAGCCGAAAAAATACTCCAGGGCCGCACCGAGGAATCGATCACCGGACCAGGCCAGATCGTCCGGACCCGACTGTCCTCAGTGCTGGCTAACGACATCACCGCGCCCCTGGCCATCAAGTCATTCGAAGCCATGGGTGCGACCAAGGTCTTTGACCCGGAAAAGGTTTTCCTGGTCTGCGACCATTTCACCCCGAACAAGGACATCGACTCGGCCCAGCAGGTCAAAGTGGTTCGGGATTTCGCCCGCAAGATGGGCGTTGTCCATTTCTATGACGGCGGCGAATCCGGGGTGGAGCACGCCCTGTTGCCGGAGTTGGGCCTGGTGGGCCCGGGCGACGTGATTGTGGGCGCGGACAGCCACACCTGCACCTACGGCGGGCTGGGGGCCTTTGCCACGGGCATGGGCAGCACGGACGTGGCCGCGGCCATGGCCCTGGGCGAAACCTGGTTCAAGGTGCCGCCCACCATCCGGGCCTCCTTTACCGGGGCCATGCCCGAGCACCTGGAGGCCAAGGACTTGATCCTGCTGCTGATCGGCAGAATCGGCGTGGCCGGGGCCACCTACAAGGCCCTGGAGTTCGACGGCCCGGTCATCGCGGCCATGGACGTGGAAGGTCGGATGACCATGGCCAACATGGCCATCGAGGCCGGGGGCAAGGTCGGGCTGTTCGCCGCGGACGACAAGACCCTGGCGTATGCCAGGGCCGCCGGGCGAACCGATGCCGTAGCCATTGCCGCGGACCCGGGAGCGGCGTACGAACAGGAGTTGACCTTCGACGTCTCCGGCCTTTCGCCCCAGATCGCCTGTCCGCATCTGCCGGACAACGTCAGGTCCGTGGAGGAAGTGGCGGACGTAGCCGTGGATCAGGTGGTCATCGGCTCCTGCACCAACGGCCGGATCAGCGACCTGCGTCGGGCCGCGGCCCTGCTCAAGGGCCGCAAGGCCGCCAAGGGCCTGCGGTTGATCATCCTTCCGGCCACGCCGCTGATCTACAAGCAAGCCCTGCGCGAGGGCCTGCTGGAGATCTTCATGGACGCCGGGGCCGTGGTCGGCCCGCCCACCTGCGGGCCCTGCCTTGGCGGACACATGGGCATCCTGGCCTCCGGCGAAAAGGTCCTGGCCACCACCAACCGCAACTTCAAGGGCCGGATGGGCAGCCTGGAAAGCGAGGTCTATCTGGCCGGAGCGGGCGTGGCCGCGGCAACGGCCATTGCCGGGCATATCTGCCATCCTGCTGAAATCGTGGGGAGGAAGTAACATGAGTTATACAGGAGCGGCCCGCAAGGTCGGAACCAATATCGATACGGACGCCATCATCCCGGCCCGGTTTCTGGTCACCACGGACCCATTGGAACTGGGCAAGAACTGCTTCGAGGGTCTGGAGCCGGGCTGGATCAACCGGGTGCAAAAGGGCGACATCCTGGTGGCCGGGCCTAACTTCGGCTGCGGCTCTTCCAGGGAACACGCGCCCATCGCCATTCTCGGCGCGGGCATGCCCGTGGTCCTGGCCCACAGCTTCGCTCGGATCTTCTACCGCAACGGCTTCAATATGGGTCTGACCCTGCTGGAAATCGGCGACGAAGTGGACGGCATCAGCGAAGGCGACCGCCTGGAGGTGGACCCGGAAAAAGGCCTGATCCGCAACCTGACCCAGAACAAGGACATCCCCTGCACCCCGGTTCCGCCGTTCATGCGGGAAATCCTTGCCCAGGGCGGCCTGGTGGGGTACGTGCGCAGGCAGATGGCGGAGGCGGACGGTTGAAGGCTGAAGGTTGAAGGCGGAAGTTGGGAGCGGAAGAACGGTGAGCGCGGTAGAAAACCGTTGAACCCCTGAACCGTGAACCGTTGAACCTTAATCAATATTCATGAACCTTATTGAGGAGAAATCACCACATGCGCAGTTACAACATCGGCTGGTTCCCCGGGGACGGCATCGGGCCGGAGGTGACCATGCAGGGCCGCAAGGTGCTGGACGCGGCCGGAGGAATATATGGATTCAAGATCAACTGGCAGCACATTGATCTGGGCGGGGAACGTTACCTGAAGACCGGGGAACTGGTTCCGGACTCCGTGCTGGAGGAGATGCGCGGCCTGGATTCCATCTATCTCGGGGCCATCGGCCATCCGGACGTCAAGCCGGGCATCCTGGAGCAGGGGGTTTTGCTGAAACTCCGGTTTGCCCTGGATCAGTACATCAATTTGCGCCCGGTGAAGCTCTATCCCGGCGTGGAATGCCCGCTCAAGGACAAAGGGCCGGAACAGATCGACTACGTGGTGGTCCGGGAGAACACCGAGGGCCTGTACGCGGGTAGCGGCGGATGCCTGCGTCAGGGCACCAAGCATGAAATCGCTGTCCAGGAGTCCGTGAACACCTACATGGGTGTGGAACGCTGCCTGCGCTACGCCTTTGAATTAGCCGCCTCCCGGCCGCGCAAGAAGCTGACCCTGTGCGGCAAGACCAACGTCCTGACCTTCGCCTTCGGCCTCTGGGACCGGGTCTTCCACGAGCTGGCCAAGGAGTTTCCCCAGGTGGAACTGGACTACGCCCATGTGGACGCCACCTGCATGTGGATGGTCAAGAACCCGGAATGGTTCGACGTGATCGTCACGGACAACATGTTCGGGGACATCATCACCGACCTGGGGGCCATCACCCAGGGCGGGCTGGGCATTGCCGCGGGAGGGAACATCAATCCTGAGGGCGTGTCCATGTTCGAGCCCATCGGCGGTTCGGCCCCGAAATACGCCGGGCAGGGCAAGGCCAACCCCCTGGCCGCGATCCTGGCCGGGCAGATGATGCTCGTTGAACTTAAAGAAGCCCAGGCGGCCCAGGCCGTGGAGCAGGCCGTGATCAGGCTGCTGCCCTCCATGGCCAGCCAGGCCGCGGGACGGATGGGCATGACCACGGACGAGGTTGGCGATCGTGTGGCCGAGGGCGTGGCTTAAACTTCCCTTCCATCTTCTGGAGGACGGTCTGAACTGGTTTTTGCAGACCACGTACGGCACCGTCCTCCAGTTTCTGAAAAATCAGCTTTCCAGCCACGCATCCGCGGCGGCGTACTACTTCCTGTTGTCCATTGGGCCGCTGATCCTGGTGGTCGTCTCCATCCTGAACACCTCGCTGATCAACCATCCGGAATTGACCGCGGAGCTGTTCGCGTTTCTGGCCGAGTTCAATAAAGAATTGAACGAGGATTTTTTTCGGCGCATCGGAATCCTGGAAACCCAAGCCGCGATCAGCGGATTGGGACTTTTAGGAGTGCTCTGGACCAGCAGGTTGATCATCAGCTCCATCCAGAGCGCCTTTGGGGTGATCTTTCCCAGCGATCGGTCCAGAAACTTCGTCTGGAGCAACCTGCTGTCCCTGGTCCTGGTCCCCGGCGTCCTGACCCTCTTGCTGTTTTCCGCGCTGACCAACGTGATTTTGCGCTTTCTACACGGCAAGTTGGAGGAATTTGCCTGGCTGATCCAGATATATGATCTGCTCTTGTCCCTCTCCGGCTTCGTCGTGCCCCTGGCCCTGGTCTTCGGCCTGATCTTCATCTGCTACCGTTTTCTGCCCCTCTCCAAGCCAAAAATCTGGCACGCGGCCCTGGGCGCGGGACTGTGCACCTTGTCCATCCACGGCCTGAAGCTGGCTTTTTTGCAGTACGTCACCCTGGCTTCCTACAACTACTTGTATGGTTCCCTGGGCGCGGTAATTTTCCTGCTGCTCTGGGTCTATCTTGTTTTTCTGTTGTTTTTCCTCTTCGCCCAGTTCGTGGAAGTGGCCGGCCGGGTGGACATCCTGGCCCTGGACCGGATCATCGCCCCCCAGAACAATTCCACCGGAATCGGCGGGCGAATGGAAGGCAGACTTTTCGGCTCGTCCCGGCGTATTTTTTCCAAGTACGCCCAGACCGTACCGGAGGAAGAGGCCATCTATCGCCAGGGCGACCAGGGTCGGGACATCTACTACCTGCACTCCGGCAAGGTCGCGCTGTTCGGCGAAAAACCTACGCCGGATTCCAAGCCCCTGGCCGTCATCGAACCGGGACACTTTTTCGGCGAAACCGCCTACCTCCTGGACCAACCCCGCCTCTCCACGGCCCGAGCCGAAACCGACTCCGAACTCCTGCTCCTTTCCGCCAATACCTTCGAAGGCCTCCTGGCCCACAGCCCCGCAGTATCCCGCAAAATCATCAGCTCCTTGGGCCTGCGGTTGAAACAAGCGACGAAGGCGGTTAAAGCGTCGTCCGGCACGGAAAGCGGGCGTCAATCAGAAATAGATGCATAATCCGCTCGTGGATTCCAGATGGCGGTTCGCGAACCGTCCCTGCAATGAAGAAATACCCAGTCTACAACTGGGTGGACTGAAGGGGATTTTCACTCACATCACTCACATGAGGGCGATCACACTTCTTGACCTTGTCGTTTGTGCGATGGTAACTTCATAGAAAAGATGTTACCAGTGGAATCATAACCTGATGAAATATGGATAAGGTCTTTTCAGGGGTGGTCATGCTGCACCCATTTTTATATAAACAAAGCAATAACGGAGGTTTACGGTGACTCGACTGCCTTTGCTTCTCGTATTCTTTTTTGTGGTTTTCGCGATGGGCTGCGTTACATCCCCACACTTGCAAAAAGGTGATGAGTTTTACGCTGGCCAGGATTATGTTCAAGCACTACGTTATTATGAACTGGCACTGACGGAAGTGCGTGACGGAGCCGCTCGAAGGGATCTGGAAGCCAAAATCAAAGCGACGCGAGACAATCTCGTCAGAATGAGCTTGGCCAAAGCCGATTCCCTGGTGCAAGCAGCTCAACCGGACAAATTGGGTGCGGTGAAGCAGGCTATCGCCGAACTGGAGCAAGCTCGCTCCTGGGACAACGAGCAGAGAGCGATTGAACAAAAAATCTCACGGTATCGGAAAAATATTGAAGACCTGGAAGCCGAGAAGGTTGAATTTCGCGATCTCGCTCTCCAACAGGTCGCGGCCTTTGAATTTCCCAAGGCGTTCGAAACGACACAAAAGGCCGTCGCCATTGATGCCGGGGATGAGGAACTGCGAGACATTGCCGGAAGAATCGTCGGACTCCAGGAACTCAACAACGTCGTGATCAACGCCGTGAATAACAACCAGATCGATCAGGCCATGGCCTCGTTCGAGGAGATGCGTCAAACCTCGCCCATTGCCTTGGCTTTCGCGAATTATCCGCTTCGTACCAGCATCGTCGAACAGGTGCGCCGTCGTTTGACCCAGATGGAACTGGAGAACAGATGGTACGGCGCATTTTTGATGCTCAGCTCCTTGAATCTCGAGGAATTCGCCGCGGAATTGCAGCGAGTCCGTTCCGCCGGGGCCCAATATTATTACCAGCGTTCCTCGGTGGTCATTCTGGACAGCGGCGACTATCACCACGCCTACATACTGGCTCTGTTGGCCAGCAAACTGGACGATAGCGATATTCGAATTTTTCGACGATTGCAGGAAGCCCAAGACCAGGTCAGCAGGAGCATTCAGAGCTATATTGCCGTATCAACGTTTGATCCCCCGTCAAATGACCCCGACGCGGGAAGGCAATTTTCCGACTCCCTGATCAGCTACCTGTATTCGGTGCTTCCTTATGGAATTAATATTCTGGAGCGGGATAGAATCGACTTCGTGCTTCAAGAGCAGCGTTCAGACAATCTTTCTGCAGGACAATTGTTGGGCGTGGATTTGATGGTAACGGGAGGGGTTTCCTTGTTCCGCGTAGACACCAACATCGACAAGCGTACCGCCACGGCCAACGTCAAGGTGGGCGACGAGATGGGGCCGAATCCGGAGTACCAGCAGATGGTGAATACATACGGGACAAACACGCAGACATGGCCGCATGTTCCACCGATGATGATTTCCCGGGACAGAATGCAGTTGATGAGCTACACCCGAGGCACAGCGGAAACCCGAGGATTTGCCAAGGTTAGTGTCCGTATTTTCGATACGGACAAAGGCGCGATTTCATTTGTTAAGGATTTTGACGCCAACCTTGGGTTTGAAACGGAGTTCCAGGATGAGCTCAAGGAAGCCGGCATCGAGTACAAGCCCATGCGTCTGCCTTCCGAAACCGAAGTCAAGGAAAAGATGCGCCGGGAGATCGTAGCGCAGGTGGCCGAGGTGGTTCAGGCCTCTTTTGAAGCCCGTGAACATCGCTTTTTAAATCAAGCTCAGTTTTTCATGGACCGTCGTGAACCGCAAATGGCGATTCGTCCGATAGCTCAGGGATACTACTATTGCATTCGGGACGGCATCCCCGAGGATAATCCGGCTTTTGTCCAGATCCTTCGTATGTTGCCGGAATTGGCCGAGAGCTATTTCAGCGTTTCCCAGATGTTTGTGTCGGAACCCGGGAGCGAACAATTACCCAACGACACGGAGTAGCCTCCCATGCGCAGGAACGTCATCGCCATCATTCTTTTTTGCCTTGCTTTAAGTGCCGGATGCAAAGGGCCATATGCCCCCGTGGCCCATAGGCCAGGCGTTGAACCAATGCAGCACTCCCAGCGTATTGTCATCCTGGACCGCAACGTGCGCAATGCTCTTCTGTACGTCAATTCGGTCCAGAAACGCCTGCCTGGCGGGCAGATTCTGGTCCAGGCCAACTTCCAGAACCGCTTCCCCAGGGACGATATCTGGGCGGACGTCAAGGTGGAGTTCCTGGACGAGTACAACATGCTTGTGGATCAGACCGAATGGATGCCGACCCATTTCCCGGCCTGGCAGGTGACCATGGTCCAGGGGTCGAGCATCAGCCCGAAACCGATCAAGCATGTCATGCTGCTGCGTAACCTGCGCACGCGGGACGGCAATATCCGGGGGACTTTTGGGACCGTTTTCGAGATGCCCTGGTTCCAGTCCGTGGTGCCCAATTAACCGATGAACCGCCTGTTTTACGGGAGAGCCAGCATGCTGAAAAGCGGATTTGCCTTCTTCCCCGTCCTGTTGCTCGGCATGGCCTTTGGACTCTTCGGCTGCGCCTACGTCGAGGACGTGCCTCAGAGGGATGTCCAGTACATCGAAGTCCCTTACTCCGGTCAGGTTCCGGGCCACGTTGCCCAGGATATGGAGCGGCAGTACCCCCGCGGATTTTGGGAGGATCGGCCCGTGGCTCTCGGGGATCAGATCGTGGTCGCGATCAAGGAGTTCACGACAAACCCACCAACGCCGGAGGCGAATCCCCCTCAAGCGGATCTCGGTGTCGTCCTGGCGGATATGCTTGCCGACGCCCTGGTCAATTCCGGCCAGGTCCGCGTCGTGGAGCGTGAACAGATGACCGCCCTGCTGTCCGAGTTTGAGATTTCACAGTCGGGATTGACCGCCACCCCGCAAGGATACCAGCCCGGGATGATGCACACGGTTGACTATGTGATCACCGGGGGGGTGTCCCTGGTCGGCGGACAATTACGAGTGGAGGCCAGGGCGCTGGAGGTCTTATCCGGGCAGATCGTTGCTTCGGAGTCCATGATGGTCGGCCAGATCAATCCCGGTGTGGCCAATGCCTTGGCCGGAATGCTGTTGACGACGCTTCTGCGAAGATAGGAGGGGAGAATGGCTTTATTTTATCAGAATAGACTTGCTGTCATTTTTTTCATGGCCTTGCTGCTGAATGCCGGGTGCGTGATGCGTGATCCTCAACCAGTCGCCGATTCCCGAGTGGCGCCGACGGCTGTTTTGCCGGGAGCCATTCTGGACCAGATCCAGGTGGAGGATATCCGCGTGGCGGCGGACACCATGGCCAGGGATATCGTGATGCAGGAATTTCTGTACACTGGGAGAAACGTTCCAGTTGTGGCCATTCGGCCCATCGAGAACAAGACGGATTTGACCATTGACCCGGAAATTTTTCAGCAAACCATGCGCGTCAAACTGATGGAAAATGCCGGTGGGCGGATACTTTTCCGGGACGATGCCAGTCATCTGTACACTGTTGAAGAGCGTATGCGGCAGTCCGGCCGGGTCCAGATTTCCACCACCACGACTCGAACCCGAACGACCGCCCCGACCCAGGTCGGGCAGCCCATCCGGGTCACCGAGCAGGGACAGCAGGACACGACCATGACCGAGACCGGCAGCGTCTCCCAGCGTGTGGCGGATATCGACTATTTCCTGACCGGGCTGATCTATTCCACCACGGAAGTGGCGGCGCAAGGGGCAGCCGAGGGAATGCGCTACTTTCAGTTCCAGTTTCGCCTGACCAACGCCCATACGAACATCATCATGTGGGAAAAGGAATATCTTGTGAAACGTCAGGCAAGGTTCAATTAAATCAATCTTGAAGATGTCATTCCAACCCAAGGAGGGAATGCACCTCATCTTGATTCGTCCTCCGTCATTTCACCCACAGTGCAACCAAAGGAGTATCCCATGAAACGATTGATCTGTCTGCTGTTGTGCTGCCTCATGGCCCCGCTTTTTTCCACCGGGTGCTACGTTTACACCAACAATCCACCGCCTCGGCCAGCGATTGTCATCAATCCGCCTGTTCAGACTCAACAACAACAAACCGTGGAAGAACCGGAACGCCAGAATCCGCCGCCCATGCCGCCACATGGCGCCGTGGGTCGGCCCGTGAACTAAAACGCGGAGGCCGTCATGTTCAGCCGTGCGCATCTTGCGTCTTTTTCGGTCCTTTTGTTGTGCGTCCTGGCCTTTCTTCCGTTCCAGGGAAAGGCTGACGAACCTTCGGAAGTCCTGGTCCGCGGCATCGGGTATCCGCCCGTGCGGGCCGAGTCCGGCTCTCAGGCTCTGTTCATGGCGCGGCGCGCCGCATTGCTGGACGCCTACCGCAATGCGCTGAACACTGAGAGCGAAGCCGCGCCGGAAAGCGACCGCTATTTTCAGAACGTGGCCGGTTTTCTGCGTGATGTCCGCATCGTGGACGAAGCCTATCTTGATGACGGGGCTGTGCTGATGACCGTTGCGGTGAAGAAAGTGCGCAGCCTCTCGTCGGGGTTTGCAACCGCCACCAAGCCTGGCTTGAATTCCGCGGCACCCAGGGTCGTCCCCGGGCCGTCATCCATCTCTCTGGACGAATGGATGAAGATCATTAGCCGTTTGGTGCGTTTTGACATCCCCCAAAATGTTGCCCCGACGACCGTGGAGGAACAATGATGGAAAGCAATGCAGCAAGGGGTGGACGGTTTGCCTTGATCGGCTGGCTGCTGCTGTGCACGGCGGCCTTCGTCGTTTCCGTCGAGACGTGTTGTCTGGCCCAGGTTGATCCGCAAAGCCGGCTGATGGCCCGGCGAGCCGCCAAGGCGGACGCCCTGCGCAACCTGCTGGAGCAGGTTTACGGGCTACGGGTGGACGCCACGACCACGGTCCGGGATTTCGTTCTCCAAAGCGACGTGATCCGGACTAGAGTCTCCGCCGTGATCCAGGGGGCCGAGGAGGTAGACTATTACGAGCATCCGGACGGCACGGCCGAGGTTACGGTTTCCCTCCTGCTCGGGCCGCTGGAGGATGTGCTCGGGCGCAGGGTGTTCCTTGACGGCCTTGTCGTCGAAGCCACCGGATATGGTGCCCCCCGCGGCGCGGCCGGATCCGGCGGCGGAGGGCAGCCGGTCGGCTCCTGGGGAGACGTCCTGCGGGCCGAGGGCTATGGATTACCCCCCAACGATCCCAACATGCACTCCACGGAGCGGCAATTGCTGGCCCGGCGCGCGGCCCAGGCCGATGCCATGCGCAACCTGGCCGAACGGGTCAACGGGGTGCAGGTGACCGGGGACACCATTGTCCAGGATTTCATGACCCGGAGCGACACCGTGCGAACCAGGGTGCGGGCCTTTGTCCAGAATGCCCGGATTGTTTCCGAGCAACCGATGGCTGATGGGGGCTATCAGGTGGAAGTGGAAATGGAGCTGGAACCGTTGCGGCAATTCTTCAACACCATGCGGCCTTGATTTGCCGCTTACAGGAGGCACGAATATGTCCAAGGTATTGCGACTTTCTTTTCTGCTGTGCATGGCCCTCGTCCTGGTGGGCTGTTATATCGTTCCCGCGCAACAACCCGATCCCACTCCGGCCCCACCACCGCCCCCCCGCTGGGAGCCCATCACGTTGCGGGCCAATGGCCAGGGCGCCCCGCCGGAGCGGGCCATCAACCCGGCCCAGGCCCGGATGATGACCGAGCGGGCCGCCAAGCTGGACGGCTACCGCAATCTTTTGGAGCAGGCTTACGGCGTGAACATTTCAGCCCAGTCCAATGTCCGCAATTTCGTCCTGCAGAACGACACGGTTCGCTCCCGAGTGGATGCTTATATTCGCGGCGCCCGGGTGGTTGATACCATTTATCACGACGATGGCGGGGTGGAAGTGCTCATGGAGATCACCCTGGGGGATGATTTCCGAAGAATGTTCCCGCGTTGATTTTGACCATCTTGTGTTGCTGACGTTCGGTTCCCGGTGACACGACCGGGAGCCGGACATGTTCCATTCCGGCGGAGTCGTGATTCCACCACATGATGTCCGACCCATGCCCCGCCTCTTCAAGGCAGCAATTTTTCATCCGACCACGTTCCTTGCTACTTGTCTCATTCTTAATGTATTTTCATTGATTCGATCACCCGTTTTTCGTCCATTATCCGTTTCTCCCTTTCTCTTCTCTCAACCATCGCGAGGTGTCCCGTGCGGCAATACCGGTTTTTGCTTCTGGTGGTCACGCTCCTGTTGCTTCTTCCGTTGCTCCCATGCGTCGGATTTGCCCAGGAGGAGTTTGTCGAGGCCGAGGGCGTGGCCGCCTTGATCGGCGGCAACACTGTCGTGGCCCGGGAAAAGGCTCTGGACGACGCCCTGCGGAAGGCCGTGGAACAGTCCGTGGGTACGCTGATCTCCTCGGACACCCTTACCGAGCAGTATCGGGTGGTCCACGACAAGGTTCTGGCCCAGACAGCGGGCTACATCCAAAGCTATTCCGTGGTCCGAGAATACCAGACCGGGGATATTTACCGGGTCGTGGTCCGGGCCCTGGTCGGTCGGGCCAACCTGATGAACGATCTGCAAGCCCTGGGGCTGCTGCAGGTTCTGGTGGAAAAGCCCAAAGTCGCCATCCTGATCGAGGAGAAAGTGGCCGGGGTCTTCGGGACACAGGGGTTTGAAGCCATGGGCCAGGCCGAATCCTTGCTGATGCAGAAGTTCCTCAATGCCGGCTTCACCGTCGTGGACCCCGTGAACATCAAGGAGAACATCGACAGGAACGTCATCCTGCGCAAGCTGGAGGCGGACGATCATGCCGCCAGCGTTGCCGGGTTGCAGGTCGGCGCCCAGATCGTCGTGTCCGGCAAGTCCTATTCCAAGAACGCCGGCGGGCAGCTCTGGGGCACACAGTTGCAGTCCTTGCAGGGTTCGGTCCAGATTCGGGCCGTGCGGGTGGACGACGCCCGGGTGATTTCCTCGCAAAGCGCCTTTGCCAACGCGGCGCACGTGGACGAGGTCCAAGGCGGGATGCAGGCCATCCGCAATGCCGCGGACCAGGCTGGCGACGCCATGATCCGGGACATCGCCTCCCTCTGGCAGACCGAAACCTATGGCCGCACAAGGCTGGTCACGGTCATGATCAGCAATCTCCACTCCTACCGCCATCTCGTGGCCATCAAGAATTTTTTCGAAAAGGAAATGCAGGGCGTCCGCGCCGTGCACCAGCGCAGCTACATCCACAATACCGCGGAACTGGCCCTGGACTACAGCGGCCGCTCCTCGAACATCGCGGACGAACTGGCTATCCGGGACTTCACCGATTTCGTACTGGAACCAACCAATGTCACCCCGACCAGGGTGGATTTTCGGGTGCATCCAATACAGTGACCTCAACGTAAACCCAGGTGTAACGTTGCTATGACTCGTTCTGGTGAAAGCCCAAGTCCAGTGCTTATCTCGTGCTTGGCCAAGGTCCGTCAAATTATCCAATCTGGTAATAAAATTATGCGACAATCTCTTCAATCTAGATGACGGCTAGCTGTGGAGCTATCTTCGCTTTGATAGGTATACTGGAGAATTATAATGAAAACAAAGAATCATATGTATGTTTTGCAATTTTTATTATGTATGCAATTATTCATATCTATATGGACTTTATTATTTTCATTGCCTTGTTATGCCCAGCAATTTGATCTGGACGCCGCATTGATCGATGCCGCAAACAAATCCATGACGCCTCAATCGACACCTTATCATGAAATGTTGATTTTGGACAACATCAAAAGGCTTGGAGAGCTTCGAAATAATAATAAAATTACTCATGAAAGTTACAGTAAAGCAAGATTTGTATATGAAGATCATAATTATACCGCTGCAAAGCGTGTTGCAGCTAGATTTGGATTGGATGTTACATATCAGAGATTGCGAGACGAAAGCGCTGCGGGATGGGAAGCGAAATCCGACATTGACCTGCAGGTTTCCAGAAAGCCTGGATCGCCCCCCATCACGGATCAGCAGATGCAGATCATTGAAGCGCAGTACCGTCAGGAATTGCGAAACATCAGCGACAAAAAAGCGCGAGAATCTGGAGTTAAACGGGAATATATACCGGAAAAAACCGGCATTACGGATATCATGATCGATCCTGACGCAACAACTGACGCGGAGTGGAACAAGTTTGTTCAGCGACAGCAAAGGGACGGGGCTCTCATTTACTCGCGCAGAACAGCGGCCCGGGTTGAACATCAGCTTCGTGGAAATAGACCGGTGGATCCCCAGGATGGTTGGCAGTACATTCAGGAAATGCTCGAAATGCGCGACAATGTGCGCCTTGGGACGGAAAAAGCGAAATATACACAGCGAATCAATGATGTCCTGAACAGGATGCAGCAGGACCACGGCCTTGATGTCAAAGGGATGACGCCCGGTCCGGACCCGAAAGTGGCGGCCCGTGATGCCTATCTGCGGACCCTGGCCGATATTGTCACAAAAAATCCAGCGATGAAACAGCGTATGGGGCACCTGATCGCGCTGCAACTTTACGATCTGCCGGAGGGGCAGCGCAACGCGGCCTTGAAGAAGTTGAATCTTGGCGAAATCAGCAAGGATGTTGAAAAAACCATAAACGACTTCAATTTATTGAGTAGGGGGGTCGACAAGTCGCAGATCAACAGGCTGCGGTCGTTCCTGCAACAGACGAGTACCGGGCAATACCTCCTGGCGCAGTGGGACTCCGACCTGAACGCCCTGGACGGTTATGACCGCAGGCTGATGGAGTTTTTCCAGAAAGGGGGCGTGTTCGATAGTGTTCCCGACGTGACCTACAAGAGTCTGCAGACCATGGCGATGCTGGTAGATATGTTGAACAAGCTGCAACGTGCGCAGAGCGACGCCGACATGGCCATTGAGGTGGGCAAGACGGTGGCGCAATACACCACGGCGGGCATGATCGTTGGGTATGCGCAGCTTGGTTTGCAGGGCGACCTGGAATCGATTGCCTGGGCTCTTGCCCTGTATATCTGTCCCAAGCTTGCAATCCCCTCGCTGGTCAAGTCCATCGGCGTCTCGGTGGGCGACATGGCGGCGTCAACGGTCTTTGAAGCCCAGTTTCAACATTTGTACGAGCATGCAAAGTTTAATGAACAGGGGCGATTGATCCAAGTCCTGGATTATGGAGGCGCAAATCCCGCATGCGCTTTCGTGAATGATATCCGGGAACCAGGGGCGTTTCGTCTCTTGACGGACAAGTTGACTTTTGCCGGGGCGAACGCGTTGCTCAGCGCCATTGAAGGGACGATATACGGAGGGACGCCGCTGGTCATGACGGACAACGCCTCCCTGCAAGGCGCCTGCGCGGAGGTCAAACGCATCAATGCACTCATTGAAGACGTGCACAAGGTGGAAAGCGCCACGCCTCAAATCACACGGGATGCCGGACCAGGGGAGGATGTGTCCTACCTGTCACGCGGCGGGCAACAGGCCGTCAAGGAATTGCTCAGGTTGCGATCCGATGCTCAGAAGAGGATTCTTTCGATCCTGTGTGAATCCATCAAGGCCGATCTGGAATCCAGGCACGCGGCTGAACAGGCGTTGGGAGCAGGTGGACAGGAAGAGATTGATGAATTGTATGCCAAAATCCAGGAGCTTTTCCGACAACTTGACATGTATGACGAAGGCATCGGGCAATTACGAAAAGACGCTGGAATGGACGCCAAGGTGGTCGACTGGCTGCGAAGCACGTCCCGCAAGGAGCGGAACATCAAGATCATGCAGACGCTTCAGCGGTATCATGACGCCTATTCCCAGGTGCTTCGCCTGCGTACGGCCGCGGAAACGCTGCTAGGTCAGTATGCCGGAGATGCGCCACCCTCATTACGGATTTTGACAGGCTTTATTCCGCTCACCGCGGACCCTGATTACGACCCTTCGCTGGCCGCGAAGATTTTGCAGGAACTGACGGAAGCATTGCAGCACGATCTGGACACGCTATTGTCCATCAAGAAGGAAGCGCTGTGCGACGGCAGCATCCTTTTGGATTCGGACTTTGATCGGAGTACGTCCAGAAAAGTCTATCTGGAATCCCTGGGCCTGCTGCAGACACGGCAGATTCAGGACAGCGCCATCCATGTTACTCAACGGGAAAGCTGGTATTGGTCGCCATTGTATAAAGCCGGCCTGGAAAAACAAAAATTTCATGCTTATGGAGCCGCTGATGCGCGGAGAGAGGCCAGGAAGGCCGCTCTTGAGGAATTCACGGCTCATTATGCCGCAAAAGGCCCTTCCATGGATATTGTGCCCCCAGCCGAGGTGGCTGCCGGACGGGGGGAAGCGAACCGGCCATATTTGTTCACCCTGGCCCTGGAACACGTTCCGGATCACGCCGAATTTACATGGTTTGAAGATGCAAAGCCCTTGGGAAGCGGCCCTGTTCTGGAGCACGCCTTCGGCACCGAGGGAACCCGCGTCATGCGCGCGCGAGCTTCCTGGAAAAAGAGACCCGGGAACTGGTGCGACGGCGATCTCACTTCCGAGTTCGGCGTGGATATCCCCTCCAGTCCCGGTGCTTCCTCTGAACTGAACATCATCCTTCCTGCTCCCCTGGGTTCCGGGCCAGGACGGGCCGGGGAGCCGTACACATTTGGCGTTGCAACCGTGAACATTCCGCAGGACGCGGAGTATGTATGGCGCGTTGACATGGAGCAGGCGGGTGAGGGCCAGAGCTTGCGAAAGCAGTTCGATCGGCCTGGACGGTATATGCTTGCCGTGCATGCCCAGTGGCGGGTGAAAGGCACCGCGGGCGTGATGGATCAGGCCTCTGGCCGGGCCATGTTCAGCATTGAGGAAGCAGGGGAGCCGGACACACCTGACGGGCCTCCTTCGCAAGCCGACCCAGATGCCCCAGACGAACACGATCCGACAGGCGATCCTGGACAACAGCCCGCGGCCCCTGCCCAGCCCGACGACTATCGCCGACCATGGGGAGACCAGGATGATCCGGGCCGGGATCAACCACGGACTCCAGGGGGGCCGCCCGCTGATCCCGGGACGACTGCTCCCGGCGAAGTCCCTGGTCCTGTATCGCCCCAACCCGGAACCACCGGGCCACCCGTTGACGTCCCTACCGTGCCCGATGGTCCTGGTGGCCCCGGGGCATCTGGATTCCCTCCGGGCGATACGCCAGAATCGCCGCCTCCCGGACAGGAAAAGGATCCCGAACCTCCCCAGCCCCCCGTCTGTACCTATGAATACAGCGTTTGGGGGCCGTGTGACCGGGACACGAAGAAACAGACGCGTACGGTTATTGGAACTTCCCCGACCGGTTGCGTCGAGAGCGGGCAGCCATCTCTGGAGCAGGGTTGTACTCCGCCTCCGACGGAGGAAGAGATGTTCGGCCGTTTTATGTATTGTCTTTGTTTTCATTCACCTCACGGTTGGGCGGGGCATATTGGAGTTGGATATTCTCCAAGCGGATATGATGAATGTCATAACAGCGGACCGTGCATTGGTGGACTTGGCGCTTGGGGTAATTGCAGGCGACACTTTATTTCCACCACGGAGGAGCAAAAAAAATCATGCTATGAAGGAGCCTACGGGAAGGATTCCTGGGATCCCGAAAAAGCAAATGCCCTGATCAAGGCCGAGAACGACAAGGCCAAGCTGCCCTTGGAACTGAAGTTGAGTATCGAGGAGTGCCCGGTCACGGTCCAGTTGGGCGAAATCGTCACGTTCACGGCCACGCCCAATGGCGGCATCCCGCCGTACACCTATTCCTGGTCCGGCAACGGCCAGGCCGAGGAGAAGAAATTTACCTTTGCCAACTCCCGCGAGCCGGGAACCCACCCGGTTTCCGTGACGGTCAGCGACAGCGACGGCAGCTCGGCCACTGTGGAGTGTCCGATCATCGTGGACGCCGTGACCGTGACCATTGAGAAGACCTCGCCGCCGGAGAACGAGCTGCCCGTGGGGGCCAAGGCCTCATTCCGGGCCACGGTGACCTCCGCGGGCAAACCGGTGGGCGGCGAGTTGCTTTATCGCTGGGAGCCGCACCCGGAAGTCCGGTTCGGCGATGAGGCCAATCCCCAGCATGAGACGACATCACCGACGACCACGGCGACGTATCTCCGCCCCGGCAACGTGGGGATGTGGGTCAACGTCCTGCAAAAAGAAGGCGAAACCTATCGGACCATTGGCGAATCGGATCAACTCCCCATGTCCATCATCGGGCCGACCCTGACCCTTGCGGCGGACAAGAGTCAGCCCAAGGTCGGGGAAACGGTCGTGGTCACGGTCAAGGAAGAACCGGCCATGACTGATGATGCCATCGGCTTCGTCTGGGAGGTGCGGGGCGATGTACTCAGCGCCGGGGCCGCCCCCAACGTGCCCAACCACCGGGCGCACTCCTTCGTGTTCAAGGACGCCCAGCCGGTCACCGTGACGGTGCGGGCCAGGACAAAATTCCATGGGGATGATTTGGGCGAGGCGAGCATTGAGCTTTCGGCCCAGGGTTACGAGGTGACCATCAGCGGTCCGGAATATCGCGGCCCCAAGCCGCGAATCTGGAAATGCGACGGGCAACTGGGCACGGCCAAGGATTGCCGGATCGTCGAAGTGGATCAGGAACTGGCCGTTTTCCGGGATCTGGGGCTGGCGGCCAAGGTCACGCCGGAGCCGGAAAAAGGGCCGGTCAAATACAGATGGTCCATTGACCCCTCGGGCATTTGCGGCATTCCCGGTTCGGGCAGGGAATTGACCATCAATTGCAGCCAGACCGGAACCTATCTGGTGCGCCTGGAAGCCCGGGACAGCCAGGACGTGATTCTGGGCCAGGCTGAAAAGAGCGTGGCCATCACCATTTCCCAGGAGGATTTGGACAATGCCGAGCGGCTGAAGGTCTCCCTGGAGGCCGGAGATCCGGTTCGGGTCGGCGAGTCGGTGACCATCCAGGCCGAGGTGGCCGGAGGCAAGGCCCCGCTGACCTTTACCTGGAGCGGGGGCGTGGACGGCTCGGATACGTTGGTCACGTTCACGCCTACGGAGCCAGGGGTGCAGACAATAACCGTGCAGGCGGCGGACGCGGACGGCAAGCGCGGCGAGGCGGAGATCAAGTTGGATGCGCAACCGGCAGCGCTGGCCGTGGAACTGGCCTGCGATCCGTCGACCCTGAAGGTTGGCGAGATGGCGACCTTGACCGCCACTGTCTCTGGGGGCATGCCAGAATACAATTATGCCTGGATCGGAGCGTCCGGCAGTGGGGAGAGCTTCAAGTGGACCCCGGAGGAGCCGGGGGAGCAGGAAGTATCCGTACAGGTCACGGACAAAAAAGGAGAGACGATTTCCGCCAGCCTGAAGGTGGAGGTTTTGCCGCTGCCGCTCCAGGCCGAACTGTCCGTGGACAAAGCCGAGGTGAAGCTGGGGGATGCGGTTTCCGTGCAGGCCAAGGTCAGTGGGGGCAAGCCGGAATACAGCTATGCCTGGACTGGCGTGACCGGGCAGGGTGCCGCCGCGACCTGGAATGCCGGAGCATCGGGGCGGCATATGGTCAGCGTTCAGGTCACGGACAAGGATGGCCAGACCGCTGGAGCCGAGGTGGAGCTGACCGTCACGGCCCCACCGCTGAAGGTCACGCTGGCCGTGGACCAAAAGGATGTCCGCGTGGGCGAGTCGGTCCAGTTCACGGCCACGGTCACGGGCGGAGAGCCGGACTTCGGCTTTGCCTGGGGCGGAGGGCCGCAAGGGCAGGGGAGTGCCGCCTCCTGGGCTCCGGAAGAGCCAGGGGATCATGACGTGACCGTGGAGGTCAGGGACAAGGGCGGACAGACGGCATCCGCTGCCGCGAGCATCACGGTCAAGCCGCCCAAGCTGGAAGTGATTCTGACCGCTGACAAAGAGGAGATTGCCAAGGGCGATTGGATCACCCTGACCGCGGAGGTGACCGGGGGGCAACCGGAATACACGGCCACCTGGGGCAAGGATATCTCCGGGAATGGCCTGGAAGGGACGTGGTACGCCCACTCCGCCGGGAAACAGACCCTGAGCGTGACCGTGCGGGACAAGAGCAGGCAGACGGAAAAGGCCAGTATCACGTTCAAGGTAAAGGATGCGGATCCGGTGATCGTGGATGATCCCGGCCCCTTGAGCGTGGAACTGACCGCTGATCAGAACCGGATCGGGGTCGGTCAGACCGCGACCCTGCGGGCCGCGACCAGCGGCGGGACGGGGCCGTACACCTATTCCTGGAGTCAGGCGGTTCGGGACAACGGTGATACCGGCCTGTTTACACCTACGGAAACCGGTTACTACCAACTATTCGTGGAAGTGCGCGACGCCGGGCAGGCCAGGCAGACCGCCAGGATCGACATCCACGTGGAGCAGGGCGCGGCTGACGCCCCGGACCCTGCAGCCCCCGTTGTCGGCGGTCCGCTGTCGGTGCGGCTTGTCCCGGAGAGAACCACCATGGCCCAGGCCGAGTCCATGACCATCCAGGCCCAAGCCAGCGGCGGACGCGCGCCCTACGCTTATTCCTGGAGTCGGACGGTGCATGGGGCCGGGGAGACGGTTGTTTTCACACCAACTAACACGGGCTTCTATCAGATATTCGTGGAAGTGCGCGATGCCGACCATCAAAAAGTAACGGCCCAGGTGGATGTTCAGGTGCAACAGTCCCAGCAGGGTCAGGCCCAGAGTCTGGCCCAGTCGCCCCCCCAAACACATGTGGCCACGGCCCCAAGCAGTACGACTCCTCCCGCGGCCGAACAGTCAGGCAATCAGCCTGCCCAACCAGCACAATCGCCCCCGACCACCGGAATGCCGTATTCCATTGCCGGGGACACACGGGTGCGCACGACACCGAACAATATCGACTACGAGGACGTCGGGAAGATGATTTCCGGCTTGAATCAAGGTCTGGGTACCAGGTCCCAGGAAATCGAGGCCGCGACTTCCACAAACTCCACGGCTGCCGCCATCCCGGAATCCTACGGCAAGGTCGGTTTTGGCGCGAAACCCAAGGACAAGGATGATAAAAAAAAGGATAAGAAACACGGAAAACCGGATCAT
This sequence comes from Desulfonatronum sp. SC1, assembly GCF_003046795.1. Classification (NCBI taxonomy): domain Bacteria; kingdom Pseudomonadati; phylum Thermodesulfobacteriota; class Desulfovibrionia; order Desulfovibrionales; family Desulfonatronaceae; genus Desulfonatronum; species Desulfonatronum sp. SC1. Next base: position 81,513 of record NZ_PZKN01000002.1, read on the forward strand.
GGATCACACCAGCAAGGCGGTCCTCATGGGACCAGTCCTGGAACAAGTACTGGAGCAAGTCCGGGAGGGCTCCAGGACGTGGTGGTCAACTCCCGCACGATCACTTTGAGTATCTGGGACCACGGCAAGGAGGACAACGACATCGTGACCATCAAGGTCAACGGAACTCCCATTCCCGGGGGCTCCAACGTGGTTCTGACCAAGCAGCCCAAGACGTTTCAACTGCAACTGAATACCGGTAGGAACGAGATTTCCATCTACGCGGTAAATGAGGGAACGCAGCCGCCGAACACGGCGTCGTTTCGACTATCCAACGTGACCCAGGGCGAGCAGGAACAAAAGTACCGGATCAATCAGAATGAAAGCGCCGCGTTCGGGGCGACGGTCGTGATTCAGTAACAAAAAAAACGGTGAGGAAAACATGATTAGAACCATTTTCCACCTTGGCCTGCTGGCCTGTCTGTTCGCCGGTTTTTTTCTGGGCACACCAACCCCGGCTCAGGCCCGCAAGGGCGACGTCCATTTCGTGGAGACGGACGTGGATTTGAACGCCGATGGGTCGGCGGTGGTGGCGTATATCGTGCAGTGGCGGGTGGTGGGGGATCGGTTGCGGGGGTTTGTGTTTTCCGGGAATGACCGGTTGGCGGTGGGGCGGTTCAGCGACCGGTCCCATGCGGTGGACGACGCCGGGAACCGGTATGGGTTGGAGATCAACCGCTTGCAGCGCGATGCGTACGAAATCCTTCTGGAGCGCGGGCAGGGGGTGCGTTCCGGACATGTGACCTATCGATTCTGGTTTCCTACCAATTTCGCCCAGGCCGGGTACGTGGAACCGACCACGGCGGCGGATGGGCGGGAGCTGGTGGTCTTTAATTGGTCTCCGGTGCAGTGGGACGAGGCGGAGCGTCAGCGTCATTATACCTTGCGGGTGCATACGCCCCACGAGCTCGCGGCGCACGTCCTGGATGTCAGGGCGTATGTCCTGGAAAACGACCTTGTGCTGACCGAGCCCTGGGTCAATGACCTCTACCGGATCGACTACCAGCGCGGCGAGCACGGGAGGCTGGTGCTGCTTTTTCACCGGGATTCCCCGGGCAATCGCTACCATATGCGGGTCCAGGTTTATCTTCCGGCGGCGTGGTTCGACCTGGGCGCCCTGGGCGTCGCGCCCTCGGGGATGGTCGGGCAGGCGGTGGATTCCCTTCGCGACCTTACCGGTCTGGGACGACCAGAGCGGGGGACCGACTCGTTGTTTTCCGGCGCCAATGCGCTTTTTATTCCCGGCGCGGCGGTTCTTCTAGCCCTGTTCTACCTGTTGATGGTCGGCAAGCAGCGGTCCATGGTCAAGGCCCATCGCGGGCTGGACTCCATTCGCTGGGACGCCCTGGACTGGACCCCGCCCAAGCTGGTGCTGTCCAATTTTCGGGTCAAGGGCAAGGTCTGCAAAGACTTGAGTTCCTTGGAGGCGGCTTTCTACCTGGAGATTCCCTTTCGCCAGATTCTCAGCGCCATGTTTAATTCCCTGGTCCGGGAAGGATATCTGGAGGTGCTGGAGGAGCAACCAACGCTCCGGGCCAGGGTTTTGCGTCCTCCGGAAGCGCAACTGGACGTCTACGAACGGATGTTCATCCATGCCTTTGCCAATGACGGCCAGCTTTCCCAGAAGGAACTGGAGGATATCATGAACATGGCCGTGCGGGCCGTGCAGCAGAAGGCCTGGGACTGCGACGTGGAAGCCACCCAGGCTTTTTGGCGGGAGCGCATCGCCGGGTACGAACCGGAAGAGCGCGACGCGGCCGGCCGGCGCAATCGTTGGCGGAATACGGAGTACAATCGCTGGTACTACTGGTATCACAACGAGCATCCATTGTTCCGAAGCCGCTACGCCTGTGAGGACAATCCCTGGCGGCACGAGGGGGCCATTCCCGTGGACAGCGATCATCTTCAACGCAGCTTCATCAACACGTCCGCGGCCTTTGACATGAACGTCTGTCACGACGCTTGCCACTCGGCGTGTCATTCGGCCTGTCATTCCGCTTGCCATTCAGCGTGTCATTCGGCGTGTCACTCGGCCTGCGTCAGCGGCGGTTCCCGATGAATCGGTTTTCCCGGCTGTCCACATGGCTTGTAGGCTGGGGGGGCAGGTCCGCCTGCCCGACGACATCGGTCGCCGTGCCTCCGGGTCTGGCCTGGGTGGACGAGTTCATCGCTAATGTCCGGCCGTATGTCGTAGTCCGGCTGGAGGACAATCTGCTGATCCGGATGCCCAACCAAGCCCACAAGCTGAACCCTGAAGGGGCCAGGATTCTGGATTACCTGCTCGGCGGCGGCCAAGTGGCGGAGATCGTCGCCCGGATCAGCGCGGGAAACGGGAACAACGGCGCGGATTCAGGCCAGGGCCTCTCCCGGCCTCTGAGCGACGTGGCCCTGTTTCTGGACGCGGTCCGGCGCTGCCTTTCCGGGGATCTGCGGGAGGACACCGTGACCTGCGCCGTGGAGGTCCGGCCCCTGGAGGTCCGGTTCAGCGACTTGCCGGTCCTGTCCGAAGTGGCGGTGACCGGCCGGTGCAATCTGCGTTGCGTATTCTGCTACGCGGGATGCGCCGGAACGTGCTCCCGGTCGCCCGATAGCGCCGGTGATGCAGATGATGCCGATAGCCCGGTCATGAGCACCGCCCAGGTGAAGACGGTTCTGGAACGGATTCGAAACCAGGCCCGGGTTCCGTCGGTCAGCTTTACCGGCGGGGAGCCCACGCTGCGGGCGGACTTGCCGGAACTGGTGGCTTTCGCCTCCCAGGATCTGGGCATGCGGGTCAATCTGATCACCAACGGCACCCTGGTGTCCGAGCAATCGGCAAGAAGTTTGGCCGACGCCGGGTTGGCCTCGGCCCAGGTCAGCATCGAAGGCCCGGATGCGGCTGTCCACGACCGCGTGACCCAGGTTGAGGGATCGTTTGAGAAATCCTGCCGGGCCGTGGCCCATTTTCAGGATGTCGGCGTCACCGTGCACTGCAACACCACCATCAATCGCCGCAACCTGGACGTAGTGGCCGAAATGCCCAGCTTTGCCCGCATGAAGCTGGGCCTTGCGCGGTTGAGCATGAACATGGTCATTCCGGCGGGGAGCGCGAGCCAGGAGGGGGACGAACCGGATTCGCCCCTGATCCGGTACACGGACATGGCCCCGGTGATTCTGGCCGTGCAACGGGCCGCGGCCCAGGCGGACGTGGAATTCATGTGGTACTCGCCCACGCCCTTGTGTCTGTTCAATCCCATCACCGCGGACCTGGGCAATAAAGGGTGCAGCGCCTGCGACGGTCTGCTTTCCGTGGATTTTCGAGGTCGCATCCTGCCCTGTTCCTCCTGCGACGACCCCATGGGCGACCTGCTCCGGGAGGACTTCCGGACCATCTGGAACCGTCCGGCGTCAACGGTCTACCGTGACAAGGACCTTGCCCACGCTTCATGCCGGGAATGCGACCATTTCGCTTTTTGTCATGGCGGCTGTCCGCTGTACTGGCGGCACTTCGGCTTCGGAGAACTGGAAGCGGTCAAGGGGTTCCCGGCCCATCCGGCTCCAGACATCCCGATTTCGCCGTCTTCGCCATTGTTGTCATCCAGGAAGGGAGAGCTATGAACACCACCACTACCACTCCAGGCCCGGTGGCCGATCATCCCGGCTCGGGCTCGCCGCTTTCGTTGTCCCTGGAGGAGCGCGGCATCGTCGTGTTCCATTTCTGGCCGTTCATGGCCTACGGCAAACGGCTGGCTATATCCCTGGCCCTGGTTGCCGCGGGTTTACTCCTTCAGTTCCTGACCGGCTCCTTCGTGGCCGGGGCCTTGCTCCTGTTGGTGGGCTCCGTGCTGCTCTGCGTCCAGGGATACCACAACCGGGTGGAAAGCGGCCGGTTCACCCCTGGAGCGGACTGGGAGAACGTGGATATCCAGCGCCTGCATGATCTTCAGGAGCTGGACCGGAAAATGCTGCGCTGGAACCGTTCGGCCATGGATGTGACCAATACCCTGGGGCTGGTCACCCTGGTCGTCCTCGCGGCCCCGACCGTCTACGCGGTTATTCATTATCTGGAATACGGGTTCGCCCCGTATCCTCCGGAAGTCCGTATCCTGCTGTTCAATGCCCTGATCCTGTTGGGGCCGCATTGGATCACCGGTACTCGCCGCATCCTGCGGCTGCCCAAGATGATGGTCAAGGTCGAGGCCCTGGAAGCCATTCTGGCAAGTGCCAGAATGGAAATCGACGAGGACCAGGTTACGGTGATGATGCTGTTGCGGGGCGAGGCGAAGATTCCGGAGGACGTCAAGCTGCGAGTCCGCATCCCGGATGCCCCCGAACAATTTCTGGGCATGTACGTCCAGGTGGTGACCAACGACGTCAAGGGGACGAGCTATCCCTACGCCTACGTGGTTCTGGTGGCCAAAGAGGGCTACGGGCTGGAAGCGGCCACCCGGGACCTCGCTCCCCCCAATGGCGTGATCAAGGAATACAAAGTGGAAAACGACGTGGAAGTCCTCGTGATCCGGCAGCACACCACCAAAACCAGCGGGTATCACACCAAGCCCGCCGTCGCGGCGACGATTTTCAGCGCCGGAATGGCCATGGCCAGGGCGGCGGTGCGTTTGGGGCGCGCTTGACGTTTCCAAGCGGTGAGTTATTTAAAGCAGGCAATTGAGGTCCGTGGCAATGGCCATGCACTGACGGGCACGAAACAGAGAGGATGAGGATGCATCAACAAAATTCCGATTTTGCACGGCGGATCGCGGCCCGCTCCATGACTAGGCGGGATTTTATGTGGCTGGCCACGGTGGGGACTGCGGGGGCCGCGGCGGGGTGCGCCGCGAATCCGGTCACGGGACAGCAGCAGTTGATGTTTCTGTCCGAGGCCAATGAGATTGCCTTGGACAAGGAGCATTCGCCGCATCAGTTTTCCGCGGACTACGGAGCGATTCAGGACGTGCGGCTGAGCCAGTACATCACCACCGTGGGGGAGAGCATGGAGGGCTTCACCCATCGTCCGCGCATGCCGTACTCGTATCGGTGCGTGAACGCGACCTACGTCAATGCCTACACCTTCCCCGGGGGCAGCATGGCCACCACCCGGGGGATCATGCTGGAGATGCAGGATGAGGCGGAGTTGGCCGGGTTGCTGGGCCACGAGATGGGCCATGTCAACGCCCGACATACGGCGGCGCGGATGTCGACGGGCATCCTGACCAGTGTGGTCCTCCTGGGCGCTTCGGCGGCCCTGGCGTCCCAAGGCGAAACCTGGGGAGCCGTTGCCGCCGGTTTGGGTGGGGTGGCCGCCGGGGCGCTGTTGGCTCATTACAGCCGCAACGACGAGCGTCAGGCGGACAGTTTGGGCATGGAATACATGACGAAATCCGGATACAGTCCGGAAGGCATGGTCGGCCTGATGGACGTGTTGCGCAAGATGCAGAAGAACAATCCCTCGGCCATTGAGATGATGTTCTCCACCCATCCCATGAGCGAGGAACGCTACCAGACCGCGGTCCGGGAGGCCGGAAGCACATATGGTCACGCCCGAACCCGGCCTCTGTATCGGGAACGCTACATGGACCACACCGCCGGGCTGCGCCGGATCAAGGGGGCCATCGAGAAAATGCAGGAAGGGGAAAAGCAGATGCGCCGGGAGCAATTCCCCCAGGCCGAAACCGCGCTGGACGACGCCTTGCGTCAGGCTCCGGAGGATTACGCCGGATTGATGCTGATGGCCAAGTGTCAACTGGCCATGGACCGGCCCCAGCGGGCGGAGTTCTTTTCGGACAAGGCCCGGAACATCTATCCCGCCGAAGCCCAGGCCCACCATGTCAGCGGCGTGGCCAAGCTCAAACTGGACCAGTTCGAAGCCGCCTACGATCAGTTTGATCGCTATGAAAAACTGCTTCCCGGCAACCCGAACACGGTCTTTCTCAAGGGAATCTCCCTGGAAGCCATGGGGCGTCGCAATCAAGCCGCCCAGGAGTACCAGCGTTTCCTCGGCACCGTCCGCCAGGGAGAACAAGCCGAGTACGCCCACGCCCGCTTGGTGGAGTGGGGCGTTATCGCGCCTTGAGCATTTGCTCCGATCGTCGCCGGAAAGGTGAATCACGGCCTCTTTTTTGCATTTTCAAGGCAGGCTGAATTTTTTGACCACCTTTATTGGCGACAAGGAAGGAGCAAGAACATGAAGATCGACGGGAGTGATAGTGCATTTGCCGGCCATGACTACTTGAAGGCCCTTCAGGATAAAATTCAAGATCTCAAGCGCGGTGTCGAGCCTCGAACAGCCGGGGATAAGACGAGTATTCATCTGCGCCACGCCTTTACGGGAACGAGCGAAGAGGTCTCCTCCGGCGATGCCCGGCAAAGTCTCGAACAGATCAGACATGCCGGGCAGGGCGCTCAGTTGGGGAGCCTGCATGCCAATCTGAACATGGACCGGGTCCGGGAACTGCTCAGTCCCGTGGGGTGAGCTTTTTCGCTCCGGCTTTCTTTTTTTTCGCGGACCAATCGGCTCCGCGTCCTTCAATCTGTCCGCCGTTTTTTTTCAGGCTCCTTGCCCACGGGTTGACGCCGCCGCCTGAAGTATTATCTGTAGGCCTCTTTTTGCAGTGTGGCAGACCCCAAAAATCCCAAGCAAGGTGAAGGAGAACGGATATGAACGTGGACGTATCGCAAGGCCCTGGTGAAACCAGGGAGTTTCAGGCCGAGGTCAAGAAGATCCTCGATATCGTGATCAACTCGCTGTACACGGAGCGGGAAATCTTCCTTCGGGAACTGATTTCCAACTCCGCGGACGCTTTGGAGCGGTATCGGCATCAAAGCTTGACCGACCCGGGGGCGGACCCGGATTTGCCCCTGGAAATCCGGATCGCGGTGGACAAGGATGCCAAGACCCTGTCTATCACGGATACCGGCATCGGCATGGATCGCGGCGAGTTGGAAGCCAACCTGGGGACCATCGCCCACTCCGGAACCAAGACCTTCCTTTCTCAACTGGCCGAGGGGACCAAGGACGTCAACCTGATCGGCCAGTTCGGCGTCGGATTCTACGCGGCCTTCATGGTCGCGGGCAAAGTCCGGGTGACCTCACGCTCCTTTCGTCAGGACGATACGGGCCATGTCTGGGAGTCCGACGGCGGCGGGGCCTACACCATTACCGCTACATCCGGGTTGCCGCGGGGCACATCCATTGTCCTGGAACTCAAGGAGGACGCATCCGAATTCGCGGACCCGGAGCGGATCAAGCGGATCATCAAGCAGTACTCCAGCTTCGTGCCTTTTCCCATCCTGATGGACGGCGAGGCCGTGAACACGGTCCAGGCCCTGTGGACCAAGAGCAAAAGCGAAATAACGGACGAAGAGTACACGGAATTTTACAAGTTCATCGGCAACGCCTTTGACGATCCGCTACTCCGGCTGCATTTCGACACCGACGCCCCCCTGGCCATCAAGGCCCTGCTGTTCGTGCCCAAGGACAACTTCGAGAAGTACGGCCTGGGACGCACCGAGCCCGGGGTGAACCTGTACTGCCAGCGCGTGCTCATCGAGCAGCATTCCAAGACCATCCTTCCGGAATGGCTGCGCTTTCTCAAGGGCGTGATCGACTCCGAAGACCTGCCCCTGAACATTTCCCGCCAGGCTCTGCAAGACAGCTCCCTGGTTCGCAAGATCAATTCCGTGGTCACCAAGCGCTTCCTGAAGCACCTGGAAGAGACGGTCAAGAACCAGCCCGAGACCTACGAGACATTTTGGCGTGATTTCGGCTACTTCCTGAAGGAAGGCGTGGTCAGCGACTTCGGCCATCGGGAAGCCCTGGGCAAGCTATTGCGCTTCGAGTCCTCCACCACGGAGCCCGGCAAGCAGACGTCCCTGGTCGACTACCTGGGCCGGATGAAGATCGCCCAGAAGGAAATCTTCTACATCCACGGCTCCAACCGTGAAGCCATCGAAGCCGGCCCGTACATCGAGGCCTTCCGCAAGCGCGATCTGGAAGTGATCTACACCATGGACCCCATCGACGACTTCGTGATGGGTCATCTTGCGGAGTTCGAGGGCAAGAAGCTGGTCTCAGCGGACCGGGGGGACATCGAGCTTCCGGAGCTGGACGAGGACCAGAAGGATCAAAAAGACCAGCCGGAAGCCGAGAAGGAGATGGACAAGGCCCAGGCCACGGATCTGGCCGCCTGGATGAAGGGCGTGCTCGGCGACCGGGTCAAGGAGGTCAAGGAGTCCAAGCGCCTGGAAGGCAGCCCGGCCATGATCGTTAATCCGGACGCGCACATGACCAGTTCCATGGAACGGATCATGCGCGCCGCCGGCCGTCAAGGCGACCTGCCCATCTCGGCCAAAGACCTGGAAATCAACGCCCGCCATCCTCTGATCAAGGGCCTGGCCGCCCTGCGCCAGACCGACGAACCCTTTGCCCGCACCGTGGCCGAACAAATCCTGGACAACGCCATGGTCCAGGCCGGCCTGCTTATCGAGCCCAGAAACATGGTGGACCGGACGTATCGGATTCTGGAGCGGGCGGTAGGTGGAGCAGGGGAGGCTTCTGGACAGGTTGAGCCGGGTTCCTGATTATCATCTGTATTTCTGGATCGCATGAAATCTATGAGGATAGTGACCTTTGCATGGAGATCGTCGTGACGTAAGGGCGGACCTCTGTGTCCGCCCTTACGGGTGGACGACACCCTGCCGGTTTCATTGTGTCCCAGTCCATAATGGGCACCCAAACAGTAATGGGCGCACACACAGGTGCGCCCCTACGTGACAAATCAGATAACGATGGAACCCCTGGAGGATCACCTCCAGGGGCTTTTTTTGGTCTTCTCGATTTCTTCTTTGCCTCGCCTCACCAAAACAAACAGGCCGGAAGCATCTCGCTTCCGGCCTGTCCAGGCTGCGGTCATTTCAACCCGTTATCTCTTCATTCGGATCACTTCATCCAGCATCGTGTCGACGGTGGTGATGGTCTTGCTGTTGGCCTGGAAGCCTTTCTGGGTGCTGATCATCTTCACGAATTCCGTGGCCAGGTCAACGTTGGAGAGTTCCAGGGTATTGGAGGACACAGTCCCCAAGTTTCCGGTACCGGCAATTCCCGTTAATGGAGGCCCCGAGGAACCCGTTTCCGCGAAGAGATTGCCGCCTTCGCGGTTCAACCCCCATACGTTATTGAAGTTGTTAATGGTCAGTGCATACAGATCAAGGACTTGTCCATTGGAGTAACGTCCTGTCAGGACGCCTTCCCGGTTGATGGAAATGTTCTGCAAAAATCCAGCAGTGTAGCCGTCTTGTGTTTGATATAATGTTGTTGATGCGTTGTTGTAAGCTGTCGTGGAGAGAGCACTTCTTTCCCAATCAGCAATATCTCCCGCAAAAGCTCCTGGAGCGTAAGCCGCGACATCTCCAACGAATCTTGTTCCAAGTGTGAATTCAATATTTTGAGGTTCTCCAAGAAAATTTACAGCAAATGTTGGATAGCCATTTCGTGAAATAAAATATGGATCGCCATTTCCATCTTCTGTCTCGAGAGTTGGGTCTGCTCGCATATTGATAATCTCTCCAGCAGGATTAAACAGAAGATCTCCTGTCATTAACAATCCAGTGCCATTTTCTTGATCATCTTCAGGTGGAATTGTTACAATAAATTGCCATATCGTATTTGGCTCGTTTGCGATGACATCCGGATCATCATCCGGCCTTTTATCAAAATATACGGTTACATTATGAGCACCGCCATTTGCATCATAAATTTTCATTGTTGTTTGGTATTCATACTGCTGGTTCGCCAAGTTCCCTGGGTCAGCGTTCCATGCCGCTTCGAGATCGTCGACCCTGGACCTGGCGGCGGAGTCAAGGTTGACCACGGCATTAATAGTGGATGTAGGAGATGGTGGGGATTGAAAATTATCTAATTGAATGTCTCTGGGCACACCCTGAATATTGACGCGTCGAGCACCAATACCTTCACCATCCACGGCATCGACCAATGGGTCGACCGCTTGTCGGGCAATTTGCCAGCCTTGAACCCTGTAACCATGAGGATCGACGAGAAAGCCGTCCTTGTCAAAACGAAAGTTTCCGGCTCGGGTGTAGTAATTTATGTCGTCACCAGGAGGGCTGACGGTGAAAAAACCATTTCCGGTTATGGCCACGTCCGTGGATTCATTGGTGGTTTCGAGGGAGCCTTGGCTGAAGTCGCCCAGGATGGCACCGACCGCGACACCTCGTCCAACCTGTCCCACTCCGTTGGCCACGCCGACATACTGGCTCATGAAGTCCTCAAAATGCATGCGAGACCCTTTGAACCCGATGGTACTCACGTTGGCGATATTGTTGCCGATCACCCCCATTTTCTGGCCATGCCCCTTGAGGCCGCTGACTCCCGTCCACATTGATGCGGTGAGACTCATGAATGTGCTCCTTGTATAGCCCTTTCGCGCTCCGAAAGAGGCGAGGGGATGAAGTGAATTACTGGATTAGACTGTTCAAGAGGTCTTCGGTGGAGGCTGAGCCGCCGAATAATCCGTTGAGGTTCGCAAGATTTCCCGTAATATTTTGGAGTTCCGACGCCAGCGCGTTCCCTTGGGCCACCCCTCCGCCGACGACTTCCTTGACATCCTTGATGTTGACTTTTCGTCCGTCCTGAAGGCGGAGAAAGGTTTGATCACCATCGTTGACGACCGCGGTGACCACTCCACTTGTTTTGGTGGAAACCATCAACGGCTCTCCATGCTTGCCTTCCGCGGCCATTAAAATGCTGTACACTCCGTCGGGCAGCGGATTGCCGGAGTGGTCCCGGCCATCCCAGACAAATTCGTGCTCTCCGGGCATTCGTCCGGGTAAGGAGATGGTACGGACGATGTTGCCGAAGGAGTCGAAGATGTTCATGTGCAGCTTTTCAGCCACGTCCGGTAGCGTGTAGGTGAAGGAGCTGACGGAGTCCCCGTCCTTGCTGATGCTTCTCCCTTCCGCTCGGATTTGCTTGCCGATGAAATTGACCGCGTTGAGTGTTTCCTGGCGGGCAAAGGATTCCTTGAAGCCTTCAATGGACTGGGAAATGTTGCTCAATTGCTCAAGGCTGGAAAACTGGGCCAACTGAGCGACAAATTCCTTGTCATCCAGAGGATTGAGAGGGTCTTGATTGGCAAGCTGCGTGGTCAACAGGCGCAAAAAGGCATCTCTGTCCAGTCCGCTTTTATCGCCTGTCCTCGGGTCCGGTGGAGCGAAGTCTCGTTCTGCTCGGCCGACCAGATTGCTGGCGTGAGGGGTGACGTATGGGCTTGTCGACATGATCTTTCTCCCGGAAAGAGGAAAATTTTGCTAGGCGATCAGGTTGATGCCGCCTTCTCGGGATGGGTTTTGCAAAACTGATGCCTGTTCCGAGGCGTCCTGGCCTCCGGCTCCGTTGTTTTTCAACAGGCCTCGGCCCAGAGCGGCCCGTTGGGTGTTGGCACCTTGTTCCTGGAATTTTTGGCCATCAGAACCCTGCCAAAGCTGGGTGAACTGGTTCTGGTCCTGCAACTGGGTCGAAACTTCCAGGCGCGTGACCCGCAGGCCCTGGGACTCCAGGGACTGGCGGAGCAAAGGCATGTTTTCAGCGATGATCTGACGGGCTTCCTGGTTTTCCGCGCGGAGCACGGCCTGGACTTCCTTGCCCACCACTCTCAGGTTCACGGTCAAACTACCCAGGTCCGCCGGGTGAAGCTGCAAGGTCAGTTGTTGGCGGCCCTGACCCATGTTCTGGAGCAGCCCGGAATGGACTTGATTCAAAACGGCCCGGTGCGGAGCTGGGGCGTTGGCCAGGACTCTGCGGGCCGCGGCCTCGGTATTGGTGGCCGCGGTGGTCTGGCACATGATGGATCGGGAGTCGGGCCCGGCGTCCTTGAGCAGGCTTCCGGATGCCTCCCCGCTGCCCTGGACGCTGACCTTGTTCCAGAAGGATTCCCAGCTCTGGGCGGACTGGTTCGTGGCATTCTGGGCATTGGGGTTTTGCCACTGTCCTCCTTGATTGGCGTTGCGATCCATCATGCCGGGATTTTTGCCGTCTCTTTCAGAACCCATGGTTTTGAGTACGTTGGCGGCTTCGGTCATGGACATCCGGTGGGCGTTGGGGCCGTTGTCCGCGGCCTGCATCCGAAGATCCCGATTTTCAGAAACGGCCATAAGCCTCTGGATTTCCGTCAGCAGTCGAGTTTTGTCCTGATCCGTTCCGGCTGCGGCCTCCTTGATCATGCTGAGGATCTTTTTCAGTTCTTCCGGAGTCAGCTCTTTATCCGTGGCTTGCTGGATGATTTGATCAAGATTCGGAGACGATCCGCCACCGTTCTGTTTCAGAGCGTTTTGGAATGCGGCCAGGGTTTCCGGGTTCAACTTCAGTTCGCCCTTGGCTGCGGCATCCGAGACACGTTGCAGCACGTCGGCGTTTTCCCGGAGAGCCTTTTGCACCATGGAGCGCAGTTCCGGCGTCATTTCCATCCCGACTTTTTTCATGGCCTCGGCAATAGCTCGCATGGCGTCCACGGATTTCGGGTCCACATTCTTGAAGCTATCTTCGCTCAACCCAAAGAATTTTCCCAGGGAGAAATCAGCGGTTCCGGAGGCTTTGTTGCCACCTAGAAGGCCCAGGGCTTGCAACAAGGCCTGGATTTCCGACGGCGTGAAGGAAAATCTCTCTTCGCCTGTCAGACTGGAAAGCAGTTCCGCGACGCGTTTGAAGACCGCGTCCAGTTTGTTGTCTTGAATATCCTGAGCCAGACTCAGGGCGTCGTCCGGAGTGAAGCCGATTTTTTCCAGTAGACTTACCAGATTCTTTTCCTGCTCCGGGGTGAGCTTGAGCGGTTCACGCAAAACTTCCAGGACTTGTCGCCAAGTAACGGCTTCATTGGAATCGAAGAGATCCTCGAGTCGATCCAAGCTCTCCTCGTCCACGCCCATTTTTTCAAGCTTGCGGCGCAACGCGGCAAAATCTTCCCTGTTCATGGGTTGGTCCATTTGGCGGGAAGAAAGCGCGGGATCCTGGTGTACGGACTTGGGCGGCTCAGGATCGTCTCGCCAATCGTCGTTTCGAAAATATTCCGGAGGTGTTGAATTCGGCAAAGGAGGATGGAAGAAAACATCGTCTCGCTTGTCGCGTAGAAAGGCTCCGAAAACGTCATTGAAATTTCCGTTTCCGAGGTTGAACAGCGGCTCGTCCCGCGTGAATCCAGAGTCGGTCGAGGAACTGGTCTGGGCTGAGAAAGAGGGAAAAATCTGCATGGTCTTTTCTCCTTGCCCGCGTATCTTTCAAGAGTCGTTCCAATATCCTCGCTTCAGGCGGTATTGGGGGCGTTCCAAGTCGCCCTTGTCCGCGACGGCCTGTTGCGATAGGAGACAAGGTCATGTCTTCGCCACGGACGACTTCTCTGAAGCCTCCTCAAAAAATATTTCAGGCAAGCTCTCAGGCTCTTCCTCGGTATTCGAGCCGTATGTACCTGCAACTCGCCCCGGACGGTATCTCCCTGCTGAAATTTTTGCTGGAGGCCGAGGACAATCTGGCCTATCTGAGTACGGTGAGCTCGCACACGGCCGTGGTCAAAATGGTTTTCGCCCCTGGCCGGGAGCGGGAAGTTCAGGACTTTTTGGAAACGGCGCGACATAGCGTGGCGTTTCGCGAGATGGTTACGTTTCAGGGCGAGGAAGGGCTGAAGGAATCAAGAGAGCATACGGAGGAACGGGATGCGCAATGAACAACGTCGCCATATGGCGACGCCATGGATGGCCGTGCTCCTGGTCGCGGCCTGGTTGAGTCTGGGGATGGGCGGGCTTGGCGACGCGGATGTGATCACCAAGATTCCCAAGCCGGAACGGTCTTTTCTGGTGGAATTGGTGGACGCCGACGACGTATCCTTCGCCTTGCGCGACTTTTCCATGAACGGCCTGACCATGCTTCCGGTCGCGGCGGGAAAGGCGGATATCAGTCTGGATTTCGCTGAAATCATGGAAGTCCGGATGTATCTCCAGGACGACCGAGTCCTGGCCAGGGTTTTGTTTCGGGATCAAACCACCCGAGAGTTCATCATTGAGCCGGACCTAGCGTTCTATGGATTGACGGATTGGGGGAAATTGAAGATCAAGGCTGAGTATATCCGGCGAGTCACGTTTTTGGGCCGGGCGGATCAGCCCCTGCCCGTCGGAACGAGGGCGGACTGATCCCCGATTTTCATTCTTCCAGGTTGAAAAACGTCCGTGCCGTGTCCCCGCAGGCCGTCCAGACCTCCTGGATCGGCTGGCCGCGAAGTTCCGCGACGACCTGGGCCGTATAGCAGAGATAAGCCGGTTCGTTGCGCTTGCCTCGAAAGGGATGCGGGGTCAGGAACGGGCAGTCCGTTTCCAGGACCATCCGGGACAGTGGAATGTGAGGGATTGCCTGACGCAGAGCCGTGCTCTTGGGAAAGGTGACCGGGCCGGGGATGGAGATGTGCCAGCCGTGAGCCAGGACTTGGTCCGCCAGTTCCCGGCCCTGGCCGAAACAATGCCAGAGCAGGGGACGGTCTTTGAAACCCATCTCCAACAGGATGGCCAAGGTTTCCGGCTCGGCCTCGCGGCTGTGGACGATCACGGGCAGGTCCAGTTCCCTGGCTAGGGCCAACTGGTCCTGGAATGCCTGGATCTGGACGTCCCTGGGGCTGCGGTCCCAGTAGAAGTCCAGTCCGATTTCGCCCAGAGCGCGGAGTCCTTTGTCCTTGCCCTTATCCTGATTTTGGGCGAACAGCTCGGCCATGTCCGCCAGGACGTCCGGCGTGACCGTGGTCGCCTCGTGCGGGTGGATGCCCAGAGTGAAGAACATTCCGACAATGGCGGACAATCGTGGCTGATGGGTCCGGTATGCCTCAGGCGACAGAAAGATGTTCCCGAACCAGGTAACTCCGGCCGCACGGGCCCGGTCCAGGACTTGGTCCAGGTCCTCGGAGAACTCCGGAAAGTCCAAGTGAGCATGGGTTTCCACGCCCACGGGGGGTAGGCCGAACGTCTCCGGCAAGGGGATGTTTTTTTTTGACGACATGTGGTGCTCCTCCTTCGGGCGTGGAAACTACGGCAGGCCGTGCCGGTTTGTCACGCGTCACCGACCGTCAGTCACCATCAATCAGCAACGCGATGACCCTACGCACCTGCATCACGCCTGAAGGCACATTCCGGCTCGGCATCCATCGGCCTTCCTACACCGTGGCCAATTTGCGGACCGAAGACCATCTCGAAGCCTTGGGACAGACCAAAACCGGCGAGAAGGTTGATAACCGGCGCAATTTTCCGGACGAAGACATCCAGGTGGACTGGGCCTCCGTAATCTACGAAATCCCCAACGCCTTCCCATTCCAGGGGGCGACCTACGTCGATTCCTCTTGGGCCGACGCCAAAGCACTGGACCCGCTTTCCATCTCGCTTCCCGCGCCGGAAAAGACGTCCATGCATCGTGCGCTGGACTCCATCCTCGACGCCGCGGGGAGCAAGGCCTCGTCAGTGGACAAAGCCGCGCTCTTCGCGGCCCTGCCCGAATCCGTGCTGTCGGCCCTGGCCGTCGCGTCCACGGACCCCGAGGATCTGCGAATCATCGCGGCCCTGTCCTGCGATCTGCTGTTTGACGATGCGGATGATCCTTCGAGGGCCATAGCCACTGGTTTACGCTACGCCAAGGACGCGGATGGCCGATTTCGTCCGGTGATCCATCGTCACGATCTGTTCGAGGCCGTGGTGAACAATCCCCGGCTGCCGGACGCCTATAAAGTCGCCATGGTCTTGCGGCCCGGAGTCCAGGGCGGCAGCGAGGTGGTGGGGGATGTCCGCTCCGATCCGGACGGCCGGACGCACGTGTTCGAGTATCTGCGCCGGAACAGCTACATTCCCTGGGGCCATTTCGCCGCGAACATGGCCCACGACGCCGTGCGGTACGGCATTCGCGAACTGGACGCCGAAGACATGTTCGGTCTGCGTCATTTGTATTATCAGCGGACCTACGTCCGGCTGGCGGAACAGTGCGGGCTGACAACGCCCCGGCGACGGCGTTTGACCGGGGAAGAGTTGGAAAAGCTGCGGATTATGGTCCTGGAGTATATCCGCAAAGCCGCGACCCGCGGCGAGGAGCTTGCCTACAGCGCCACCCTCTGGGGCTGGAACTTCGGGTTCGACTTCGCGCCCAGCGGCTACCGACTCCATGCGTCTCACCAGCAGGTGCATCAGCAATACGCCCTGATTCCTGGAGCGCTGCCGCACACCCAAGCGACTGAGGGAGGCACGTTTCGGCCCTTTGCCTGCGGCGATCTCGTGGCCGACGCCGTGGAGCGCTATCGGGCCGACACCGGCCAGGGGCTGTTCACGGACTACCTGCGGGCCATCCGGGCCAATCGACGCACCGACGGTCGCCCGGGAGAAGCGGATCTGGTGGTCCATGAAGACGATCAGGTGCTGCTCTTCGTGCCCAAGGCCCAGGCTTGCGGATTTGAGCTGCAATTGATGCCGATTGGCCCGGTGGGCAACGTGCTGGAGGCGGACGCGGTCTGTCGCACGGCGCTGGACCGGGCCATGCTCAAGGCCCAGCGAGCCCTGGAAGGCTTGGGCGCGCGGATGGTCACCAGCATCGAGTATTCCCGCCGACTGGACTCCGGCGACCCGGACCAGCGGCTGCTGTACGCCTTTCTGCCCAAATTGCCCTATGCCCCCGGCGGATTCAGCGAGGCCCAGTCCCGGTGCATCGTCGGACACTATCCCGAGGATTTTGCTTTGGCCTGCCGCAAGGTTCTGGCCAAGGACATGTGAGCGACTGGTGTTTATGCCACCCATTTCCTCGTCACAGCCGATTACATTCACGCTATCCGGTGTCCGGCGCGGTTTCCAGAACTGCCTGCCCCTGGGCTTTAGCGTGTTCGCCTACGGCCTGGTCTTCGGCATCCTGGCCGTGCAGGCCGGGATGAGCACGGCGCAGGCCGGGGCCATGAGCCTGACCACTTTTGCCGGTGCGTCCCAGCTGATGGTCCTGGAATTCTGGGGCCCGGTCCTGCCGTTTTTTGGGATCGTGCTGACCACGTTCATCGTCAATCTGCGCCACGTGCTCATGGGCGCGGCCCTCAGGGACTGGCTGATCGCTCTTCCCCCGTGGAAGGCTTATGGTTCGTTGTTCTTCATGACCGACGAATCCTGGGCCCTGTCCATGCGGGAAATGGGTTCCGGAGGGCGGGACGCGGCGTTTCTGCTCGGCGCGGGACTGTGCATCTACGTGTTCTGGTTCTCGGCCACGATTCTGGGCGCATCCAGCGGATTCTTCCTCGGAACGGCCATGAGCGACCCGGCCCGTTGGGGCCTGGATTTCGCCTTCACCGCCGTGTTCATCAGCTTGCTGATTTTTTTCTGGAAAGGACGCCAGGATCTGCCGGTCTGGCTGGTGGCCGCCGCCGCGGCTTGGCTGGGCTGGGCCTTGCTGCCGGGTAAATGGTACATCCTTTGCGGCGGTCTGGCCGGGGGCCTGTACGGAGCATGGCGACATGGACGCTGATCTCACCCTCGCGGCTTTGGCGGGCCTTTCCGGGCCGATGGCGATGGAGGGGATGTTCGGAGGCGTGTTCTGGGTTCTGCTGGGCATGGCCGCGGCGACCTACCTCACCCGGGCGGCCGGACTGTTCCTGATCAGCCGGGTCTCGCCCACGCCGCGAGTGGAGGCCTTTCTCCGGCATGTCCCAGCCTCGATCCTGGTGGCCATCGTCGTCCCCAACCTGGTTCAAGGTGGCCCCGCGGAACGGGCTGCCGCCGGGGTCACTGCCCTGGTGGCCATCCTGACCCGCAACCTGATAGCCGCCCTGTTCGCCGGCGTCCTGGCCGTGGTCGTGTTGCGCGGAGTGATATAATGACCACTATCCCCACCCTTACCGCGACCTGGCATGACCGTATTGCCGACATTGATCCCGATGCCTGGAACAGGCTGTGTTCCGGTCGGGATGTTCCTTTTTTGCGCTGGGAGTGGCTGCATCTGCTGGAAGCGTCCGACAGCGTCGGTTCCGGGAACGGCTGGCAGCCGTGTCACCTGACCATCCACGACCAGGGTCGAATGATCGGGGCCGCGCCGCTGTACCTCAAAGCCCACAGCGACGGGGAGTTCGTCTTTGATCATGCCTGGGCCCATCTGGCGGCGAGCATGCGGGTACGCTACTACCCCAAGCTGGTGGGCATGAGTCCGTTCAGTCCGGTCACGGCCTACAGATTTCTGATGGCCGAGAATGTGAATCAGGCCAAGCTGAGCGCGGCCATGATTCTGGAAATCGAGAACTATTGTCGGCGACGCGGAGTGTCCGGGTGCGGATTTCATTTCGTTACCACCAACTGGGGACGGATTCCCGAAAGTATGGGCTACAAGGTCTGGGTGCATCAGGGTTTCGTCTGGCTGAATCCTGGGTTCACCTCCTTTGACGAGTATTTGGCCGGGCTGAAGGCCAACCAGCGGCGCAACGTACGTCGGGAGCGCGACCGTCTGGTCCGACGTGGGATCACCACTCAATGCCTGTTCGGTCGGGAGATTCCGGGGTCGTATTTCGCTCTGATGTACGAGTTGTACGCTCGGCACAACGAGCGGTTCGGGCAGTGGAGCTGCAAGTTTTTGACCCCGACCTTTTTTCAGGGACTCCGGACGGTTTTTCGGGACAACCTGCTGCTCATCGCGGCCTTTGAACCGGATGAACCGACCCCCATGGCCATGTCGCTGCTCATTACAGCCGGAGACCGGCTCTACGGGAGGTATTGGGGCACGTGGCGGGACGAAGAGTTTCTGCATTTCGAGCTGTGCTACTACAAGCCCATGGAATGGATGATCCAGAAAGGAATCAGGCTCTTTGATCCGGGCATGGGTGGAGTGCACAAGGCGCTGCGCGGATTCGTCTCCGCGCCCAACTACAGCCTGCACAAGTTTTTCGATCCCCGGCTGCACGGGGTGATGGAGTCCACGATTTCTGAGTACAACCAGATGGAAATGCGGGACATCGCTGCCCTGAACAGCATCCTACCCTACAAGCGGCGAGGGTGATGGGGGAGCATCTATTGTAATCCAATGGCCGCGTTTACATTTTGATCATAACAGATTAGGAGAGGGCGCTGCATGTTGTCCATTATGCCTTTCTATCTCTTCTTTGTTCCGCTGACCATTTTCTTCGCGATCGTCGTCATAATCGCTTCTTTTTTCGACCGTAGCGGAAACCTTTCAAACCGGATCAGCATTATCTGGGGCGGGCTGGTTTGTCGGCTGGCCGGGGTCACGGTGCATGTGGACCACGGTGATTTCGATCCGGACGGAAAGTACATCCTGATGATCAATCACCAGAGCTGGTTCGACATTCCGGTATTGCTGGTGGCCTTGAGAGGGCATCAGTTTCGGTTCGTGGCCAAGGAAAGTCTGTTTCGCATCCCCTTTTTTGGTCAGGCCATGTCTCGTATCGGGTACATCGGCATCGACCGGGAGAATCCTCGCCGCGGGATCAAGAGCATTCAGGAAGCCATCGCCAAATCCGAGAACGTCTCCATCCTTATTTTTCCTGAAGGGTCCCGTTTCGAAAAGCTTGGAAACTTCAAAATCGGGCCGATGATCCTGGCCATCAAAAGCGGACGCCCCGTGTTGCCGGTGTTGATCTCCGGGACCTACGCCGTGCTCCCGAAAGACTCATGGCGCATCCGACCGGGTTCCGTCGCGGTTCGGTTCTTTCCCGCCCATGACATCCAAGACGCCTACACGCTCAAGGAGCGTGAACGACTTAAAGAGGACTTGTGGAAAATCATGCACGCGCACTCCAAGGAGACTGACGAATGGTTGGACAAGAAACGTCCGTGACCCTGACCCCGCTGGGAGGGTTGGGAGAAATTGGGATGAACTGCATGCTGCTGGAGTCCGCCGGCGGTATGATCATCATCGATTGCGGACTGATGTTTCCCAGTGATTTTCATTATGGCGTGGACGTCCTGATCCCGCGCTTCGAAACCATCCTGGCCCGGAAGGACAAGCTCCGGGGCATCGTCCTGACCCACGGCCACGAGGACCATATCGGGGCCTTGCCTTGGCTTTTGCCCTACGTGGACGCACCGGTGTTCAGTTCCGAGTTCACCCTGGCCTTGCTGGAGAACAAGCTGCGTGAGCACAACCTAAACAAATACGTGGATTTTCGACGGGTGAACAGAAATGACTCCGTGGAGTTGGGGCCGTTCACCGTGCATTTTTTCCAGGTCTGCCACTCCATCATCAACGGTTACGGTCTGGGCATCGAAACCCCCGTGGGCCGGTTCGTGCACAGCGGTGACTTCAAGATCGACCCCACGCCCATGGACGACCAGTTCACCGACTTGGAAGCCTTTGCCAAGTTCTCTGAACCCGGCGTACATCTGCTGCTTTCCGACTCCACGAACATCGAACGGGAAGGAGCGACCCTGACCGAACTGGAGATCAAGGGCGCACTGGAACGGGTCTTCCGTCAAACCGAAGGCCGGATCATCATCACCCTGTTTTCCAGCCATATCCAGCGGATACAAGAGGTTTTCGACTTGGCGGCCTTGACCGGAAGAAAGGTCGCGGTCAGCGGCCGCAGCCTGCTGAACAATATCGCCTTGGCCAAGGATCTCGGGTACCTGCGCTTAGCTCCGGACGCTCTCTGCTCCTTGGAAGACATCGGAGATTTTCGTGACGACCAGTTGGTTTTGTTGGTCACCGGCTCCCAGGGGGAACCCTTGTCCGTGCTCAGTCGCATCGCCCAGGGAGAGCATCGTCAGATCAGCATTCGTCGGGGAGACCTGGTCCTGATGTCCTCGCGGATCATCCCGGGCAACACCAAGGCCATTTCGCGGCTGATCAACAACCTGTACCGTCTGGGCGCGGAAGTGCTTTACGAAAAGGTCCAGGGCATCCACGCCTCGGGTCACGCCCACCGAGACGAACTGACCACCATGCTGGGCACGGTCAAGCCCAAGTTTTTTGTGCCCATTCACGGTGAATACCGCCACCTGGTCAAGCATTGCCAGTTGGCCCGGGAGTGCGGAGTGGCCCCGGAACGAGCCATTGTCCTGGACAACGGACAACCATTGACCTTTTTCGAGCGAGGGATACGCTTCGATGATCGCATCCGGGTGGATTCGACCCTGGTGGACGGAAAGGGCGTCGGCGACGTGGGCGCCAGCGTGCTCAAGGAGCGCAAACTGCTGGCCGAGGAAGGCCTGGTGGTGGTGCACGTGGTCATCGATCAGGAGACGGGACATATTCTGGTTGGCCCGGAATTGATCTCCAAGGGGTTTGTCTTCGAACAGCAGTTCGAGCACGTCCTGGACGATTCCAAGTGCCTGATCCTGGACGTGTTCGAGTCCAATCCCAAGGCCTCACCCAAAAAAAACGCGGAACGCATCCGCGTGGTCCTGCGCAATTTTTTCCGCAAGGTCCTTCATCGCGACCCCGTGGTTTTACCGGTGGTGGTGGGAGTGTGAGGGGCGAACCCAAAAACGGGAGTTTTTTATGCGTGTCGTGCGAGTACAGTATGCGGGAAAGACCTTTTACGCCACCTTGGAACCGGACCATGTGCTCTGCCTGAACAAGGACATTGGCTTGAACGATCCGATCCCCCTGGACCAGGTTGTCTTGCTGCCTCCGGTCGCGCCCAGCAAAATCATCTGCGCGGCTTTAAACTACCATGCCCACGCCGAGGAGATGGGGAAAACCGTGCCCGAGGAGCCGGTGTTGTTCTTCAAGCCGCCGTCTTCGATCATCGGGGCGTGGCAGGCCATCGTGCTGCCGTTGCAATCCTCGCGGGTGGACTATGAAGGCGAGTTGGCCGTGGTCATCGGCAAGCCGTGCCGCCGAGTCTGCGTGGCCGAGGCCTCGGAGTACATTTTCGGCTACACTTGCGCCAATGACGTCACGGCCCGGGATCTGCAAGCCAAGGACGGTCTGTACGGCCGGGCCAAGGGTTTCGACACCTTCGGCCCCATCGGGCCATGGATCGAGACCGAGGTTCCGGATCCAACCGCGTTAACCCTGATCACCCGGGTCAACGGCGAGGTCCGCCAGGAAGGAAGTACCGGCGACATGATCTTCAGCGCCTGGGAACTGCTCAGCTTCGCTTCCAGCGTGATGACCTTGCTGCCCGGAGACGTGATCCTGACCGGAACGCCTCCCGGGATCGGACCGATGCGGCCGGGCGACGAAGTCCAGGTGGAAATCTCCGAGGTGGCCTTGCTGACCAACACCGTGACAGCGGAACAGGTCCAGGATTCGGAGTTTACGGTCATTCAATAATTTTGATTGGGTAGGGGAGTCGAACAGTGGGGTTTCTTTCCGCGAGCACGGGACTGACTAGGTATCG
Source organism: Desulfonatronum sp. SC1 (assembly GCF_003046795.1). Taxonomy (NCBI): domain Bacteria; kingdom Pseudomonadati; phylum Thermodesulfobacteriota; class Desulfovibrionia; order Desulfovibrionales; family Desulfonatronaceae; genus Desulfonatronum; species Desulfonatronum sp. SC1. The sequence continues at coordinate 103,883 of NZ_PZKN01000002.1, forward strand.
TCTGCCGGACGAGGTCGGGGACGAGGTGCTTTCCAATGTCCAACTCAGGCTGAAACGCTTTGCCTTCGTCGACATTGACCAGAGCATGGAGGAGCGATCCTTCGGTTGGGTCTGCTTCGACGACCTGTTAGACGCGGAGTGGGCCACGGCTGGTCCGGAAAAAGGACCTTACTTGGTCTTTTCCCTGCGCCTGGACACCCGGCGCGTCCCTCCGGCGGTGTTCAAGAAGCACTTTATGATCGCCCTGCGGGAGCGGGTGGCCCAGTTGGCCGCTGATGGCAAGAAGTTTCTGAGCAAGGACCAGAAAACAGAACTGCGCGATCAGGTCCGGCAACGCCTCCTGATGCGCAGTCTGCCCATCCCGGCGGTGTTCGACGTGGTCTGGAGCGTGCGGGACAACCGGGTGTATCTGGCCACCACCAACACCAAAGTCCGTGCATTGTTCGAGGAACTCTTCGCCAAAACCTTCGAGGTCGAACTTGAAGCACTGACCCCTGTCGTCCTGGGGCTGGAGCTTTTGGGCGAGGCGGCGGAAGGGCGTCTGACCGGGTTTGAAGGGTCGATGTTTGTTCCGATCCGAAAAGTCGTTGGAGAAACCCTCGGTCAAACCGTCATGCGGAGTGAAAGTGACGACATAGGCGAAAAATCCGATGGATATGAAAAGGACGCCTCATGAGCCTGGAGACCGTAAAAGCCAAGGATCTGGCCCTGGGCCAGGAATTTCTGACCTGGATCTGGTTTCGTAGCGAACGGAGTAACGGCCAATGGCGGACCACGGACGGCATCCCCTTCGGCCTGACCTTCGAGGGTCGGGTCATGGTTCAAAGCGGGGAGGGCGAGTACCTTGAAACCGCCGTGAGCAGCGGCCCCGGTGCGGAGTTGCACGAAGCCAAGAGCGGCCTGTTGCGCGGTAAAAAGGTGCATCAGGCCAAGCTGCGCATGGAAGAGGACGGTCACGGCTGGCACGTCACGGTAAAGGCCGAAGATTTTTCCACGGCGGGCTTCAAGACGCCCAAGGTCGATTTTCGTCTGGAAGAAGGCCAGGATCCGGACGGACCGTTTCTGGAAAAGATGTACCTGCTAGAGCGAGCCTTGTTCTTTTTTGACCAGATGTTTTTTAATTTTTTGAAATTGCGGTTTTCCTCCGAATGGAACGACGAATTGAACGCCGTTCGCCGGTGGGTCGACGCGACCACCGGCCCCACCCTGTAACCCCCAACCAGCCGTTGCCCAAACGACCTTGCACAGGAGCACACCGTATGTCCGATTCCCAGATGGAACAGAGCTTTGCCGAGATGTTCGAGGCCTCTGAAATGGAAATGAAGCCCGATCTGCGCGTGGGCGACCGGATCAAAGGCCGGGTCATCACCGTCAGCGAAGAGATGGTCTACGTTGACACCGGAACCAAAAGCGACGGTGTGATCGAGAAACAGGAACTCCTGGACAAGGACGGCGTTTTCGCGTTGCGGGAAGGCGATGAGGTTGAGTTGTTCGTGGTGGCCGTCCAAGGCGGCCAGATCCGTCTGGCCAAGGCCCTGAGCGGGGAAGGGGGCCTGGAACAGTTGCGGCAGGCCATGGAAGAAGGCATTCCGGTGGAAGGCAAAATCAAGGAAACTTGCAAGGGCGGGTTCCGGGTCCGCATTCTGGACAAGACGGCCTTTTGTCCGCTCAGTCAGGTGGATCGCCGTCCGGTGGATGATCCGGAAGCCCTGGTGGGCGAAAGCATGAGCTTTCTGATCACCAAAGTCGAGGAGCGCGGACGAAATATCGTGGTGTCCCGCCGGGCGCTTTTGGATCGGGAATTGGTCGAGACCTTGGCCGAATTCCTGGAAAAAGCCTCGGTCGGGGATCTGCTCCAGGGCACGGTTTCCCGGTTGGCCCCTTTCGGTGCGTTCGTGGAACTGGCTCCGAGTCTGGAAGGGCTGGTGCATGTCTCCGAACTGGGCTGGTCCCGCAACGTTTCTCCGGAAGACGTAGTGGCCGTTGGCGACCAAGTCACGGTCAAACTGCTCAAGGTCGATGACCAGGGCAAGGGAATCCGCCTGGAGTTGTCCATGAAACAGGCCATGGAAGACCCATGGAGCCGGTTGGCCGACGAGGTCCAGGTGGGGGCCAAGCTGAGCGGACGGGTGACCAACCTGGCACCGTTCGGGGCGTTCATGGAAATCGCTCCCGGAATCGAAGGCCTCGTGCATGTTAGCGAGATGAGCTACCTAAAACGGGTGCACAAGCCCGGAGACATGGTGGCCGTTGGCGATAGCGTCTCGGTGATGATCAAGTCCATTGATCCGCAAACCCGGCGCATTGCCCTGTCCATGCGCGACGCAGAGGGCGATCCCTGGGATGGAGTGGCCGAACGGTTCAAGAAAGGCCAAGTGGTTCAGGGAACCATGGAAAAGCGGGAAAAGTTCGGCATGTTCGTTCGCCTGGAGCCCGGCATCGTGGGCCTATTGCCCAATTCTCGCCTGGAACGCGCCGAGGACGAGGCCTACGCCAAGGCCAAGCCCGGAGAAGTGCTACCGGTGGTCGTCGATGTCGTGGACGGGGACAAGCGCCGTATCTCCCTGGCCCTGCCCGGAGTGGAACAGAACGAGGACTGGCGCGGCCACACGGCCCAGGAAACGGCTCCCATGGGGTCCCTGGGCGAGCAGCTGAAAAAAGCCATGGAGAAAAGGGAAGAATGATGGGGAGTTGGGGAGGGCGGTAGGTGCGGTTCGTGAACCGCCTCTACATGTGCGGGCGCTTCTTTCTGAAAAATTACCCTATGCCGGCAGGACGACTTCGAAGACACACCCATGTGGGGTGTTGGGATGAACCCTGATCGTGCCCTGGTGCTCTCCGACGATGGACTTGGCGATGGTCAAGCCCAGGCCGGTGCCGCCTTTCTTACGGGAAAAGTAGGGCTCGAAAATATTTTGCATGTCGTCGGCTTGGCTCAGGCCGGGACCGTTGTCCCGGAACTCGACGAGTACCGACTGATTTTCCGGATCGTGATTGAGGCGGATTCGCACTTCCGGGTGCTCCTGGTCTTCCAGGGCTTCAACGGCGTTGGTCAGCAGGTTTATCCAGACCCGGCGCAGGGCTTCGGGGTCGAAGCGCACCGGGGGGATCGGGCCGTCCACGTCCAGGGTCCACTTGATGCGCACATGGCTGTTGCGGAACATGTCCACGATTTCCTCCAGGTGTGGCTCCAGGGCGTTGTCGAAGGGCCGGACTTCCGGGAGCTTGGCGAAGGAGGAAAATTCCTGGACCATGCGCTGAAGGTGCTCCACTTGGCGGATGATGATTTTGGTGCACTGATTGAAGACGGTTCGGTCGTCCACCTGAGCTGCGAACTTCCGCTCCAACCGTTGGGCTGAAAGCTTGATGGGCGTCAGCGGGTTTTTGATTTCATGGGCAATCCGGCGGGCCACGTCCTTCCAGGCGGCCAAGCGCTGCATCTTTTCCAGTTCCGTGACATCCTCGAACACAGCGATGACCCCGCCCTGATCCTGCAAGTGGACGATGTTCACCAGTAGCTTGATTTCCCTGGACCCCATGCGCAAATCCAACTGCCGCTGCCATTTGGCACGGGGATGGACGTGCAGGTGTTTGATCACCCCCTGGAGCATTCCCAGATAATCCTGATGCAGGAACTGGCTGGGCGTTTTTCCCAGAATTTGTCGGGAATCGAAATTCAGGATCGCCTCCGCGGCCTTGTTCACCGTGGTCACCCGTCCGTCCGGGCCAATGGAGACCACTCCGGAAGTGATGTTGTCCAGCACCGCCTCCATGTACTGGCCCCTGGTCTCCAGTTCCCGGTTTTGATCTTCCAGGCGGACGTTGGCCTGGGTCAGTTTCGCCCGGCCGGATTCCAGATCCCGGACCATGTGGTTGAAGGACTGGACCAACATTCCCAGTTCGTCTTTGGAGTCGTCCTGGAGGCGGAATGCCAAGTCCCCCTCGGCGATGCGCTGGGTACCCAAGGCTAGGGCCTGGACCGGAGCGGAGAGTTCCTTGGCCAGACGAAAGCCGAACCAGATCGAGGCCAGGATAATCAGCAAGGTGATCAAACCCAGGACCAGGTAGAGCGTGACCTTCAAAGGGTACTTCAGGGTTTGCAGTTTTTTGTACTCGTCTACGCCCCGGACGATCTGGCGCAACTTGAACAACAGTCCCTCACCCAGACTGTCGCCCAGGACCAGATAGCCGGTTTTTCCCCCGTCCACCGGCAGCACCCCCACGACCAGATCGGACCTGGGTCCGGGGTGGATGGCGGAAAGAATCCGCGGGGATTCCAGTAGGGACTCCAGGTTCAGTTCCGTGCGGACGCTAGACCAAGCCGCGGCCCAATCCTCGTTGGCGTGCCAGTTCTGCTCGGTTAGCCCCGGAGAAAGGACGCCAGTCAACCCGAGTCCATATTCCAGACGTTTTTCGTCCAGAAAAGCGTGCATGGGCCGTCCGCCCCAGGTAAACTGCCGCTCTCGGATATGGTTGACCAGAAAATCACCGCGCTGCTCCAGACGTTCCTGGGCCGAGGAGTAGAAGGATTGCCCGACGGTCAAGGCTTGTTCCAGGGATTTTTCCATCTGGCCTTCGAACCAGAAGTCAACGGACGTGCGCACGAAAATCAGGGAAATCAGAAACAACAGGACCGTGGGGACCAGGGAGAGGGAGACGAAAGCTAGAACCAGCCTGGTGCGTAGCCGGACTCCGATGACCTTGCGTCGTCGCTCCAAAATGAGCTTGACCACGTTTCTGGCCACCAGAAACAGGACTACCAGCAATAGGATGAAGTTCAGGTTGTACAGGGCGAAAAAGACGTAGGAGTCCACCCGCAGGAAGATGAGCTGCACCCAGACCAGCACGACCACGGCGATAAAGCCGAACAGCGCCAAGTACAGCTCACGCTGTCGGCGTTTGCGTTGGACGCTGTCCGGAACGCTGATCTTGATCGGGTCGGGGAAGGGCGAAGGTTCGGGCATGGCGGTGGGTACGCGGTCAACCCTGAGCGACGGACGCGCTGTCAACCATGACCAACGGCGCTCAGGGGACGGAGAATTCCAGTTCGTAGCGGATCGGGGTCATCACTTCCCAGGACCAGAAGAAGAGTACGCGACGCATCCACACGGGGATATCCCGGCGGTCCAGGGAGACTACTAATTCCATGTGATACGTCTGGCCCGGCGACAGCAAGGACCATTCTCCCATTTCCAGACTGACCTCCCGCCAGTGCGCGGCGATCAAGTCCTTGAGTTCCTTGGCCTTGACCAGATGTTCCTTCTGGGGCAACGTCAACTCGTACTCCTGAGTGAGCGGATTCCACTCCAAAACATGTTCGAAGGACTGTTCGTGGAGGACCCTGTTGGGCAAAAACAGGCGTTTGGAGATCAGACGAGCGGTCCCTTCCAGCCATAGGTCGACACCTTCGTGCAGGACCGCAACGACGGGTTCGGGCTGCTCCAGTCGCAACCCGAAGCGGAGATGGATTTTTTCGGCTTGGCTGTCCACCACCAAGTTGTCCAGAGCCAGCAACGTGGCCCCCATGCCGGGGGTCGGGATTGCGACCACGGTCAGGACCAGCAGGCAGCTCAGGATGAAGAGGCGGATTTGGCGCATCAAGTGGGGAATGGATGATATTTTTAAAGAAGCTCTGCGCATCGAGATGATATCTCTACCCTCATTGGCATGCCTTTGACAACCGGAAAGGCTTTGTTTAGCGGAGCGCGTATGCAACTGAACGAACATGACGGCAAGACACTCTTTGAGGAATCGGGTGTTCCCACGCCCAAAGGTCTGTTGCTTTTTCCGGACGATTTGTCCGAGGGGCGACGCTTGGAACTGACGTCCCGATTGGTTGGGATACCCTCGCCCTGGATGCTCAAGGCTCAGGTGCTCTCCGGCGGACGCGGCAAGCAAGGGGGGATCGTCTCCCTGAAATCCCTTGAAGAACTGTTCACTAACGCTGAGACCTTGTTTCAAATGATCGTCAACGACCGAAAGGTCCCGTTGCTGCGTATTGAACAACGGGCGGACATCACCCGGGAGTTCTATCTCAGCCTGACCCTGCATCGGGAGTGGGGCTGTCCGGTGCTGACCATCGGACGCCGAGGCGGTGTGGACGTGGAAGCCATCGGTGCCGAGGATCCGGAAAATCTCTTATTTCAGAAGATTAATCCTTTTGCAGGGTTGTTAGACCATCACATTCGCACGGCTTTTTTTCATTTGGGGCTGGACCGAGACGCTGCCAAGGCCTTTTGGCCGGGTTTTCAAACCCTGGTGTGCAACCTCTGGAATTGCTTCCTGCGCAACGGTTTGCTGCTGGCGGAAATCAACCCCTTGGTGCTGACGGGGGACGACCGTTGGCTGGCCCTGGATGGCAAGGTGGAGGTGGACGACAACCTGGCGGATCAGCGTCCGGAGTTGCGGCGCTATGAACGGGACGTCTATTTCAGCGATCAAGAGTGCAGGGCCAGGCAGGCGGGCTTGAGCTATCACCGTTTCGGCGGCCGAGTGGGACTGATGGTCAACGGAGCCGGGCTGGCCATGGCCACCATGGACCTGCTTACCTTTTCCGGCCTGGAGCCGGCTAATTTTCTCGATTTGGGCGGAGGCGCCGGTCAAAAAGCCATGGACGCGGCCATGGCCATCCTGCTCGACGACCCTCAGGTCAAAGCCGTGCTGATCAACCTGTTTGGCGGTATCCTTTCCTGTGAAAAGGTGGCCGCGGCTCTGAAGAACGCCCTGGGTGGCCGCCCGCCGTCCAAACCGGTGGTTGTGCGGCTTTCCGGCCATGGGGCCGAGGCCGGTTGCGCCTTGCTGGAGGACGTGCCCGGAAACACTTTGCATGTAACCGACGACTTGAGCCAAGCCCTGGCCATGTTGAAGACGCTTGTCCCGAGCCGGACTCCGGTCGCGGAGGGCACCGGTGGGCGAACCCCAAGTTCCTCCTTCAGCTCTTCAGGGTGGACGCCCGTTGCCGTCGCCGAGAGCTTGCGCCGTAATCGGCCCTTCGGCCTGAATGCTTCCTCCCAGGTTTTGGTTCAGGGGCTGACCGGAAGGGAAGGGCAGCGTCATGCCGCCTTGATGTTAGAATATGGAACGCGGGTCGTGGCCGGAGTGACGCCCTTTAAAGGCGGGGAGAACGTGCTTGGGGTGCCGGTTTACTCCAGCGTGGCCGCGGCGGTGTCCGAACACCAAGTCGACGTTTCCATTATATTCGTTCCCGCCGTGGTGGCCGCGGACGCCATCTTGGAAGCTGCCCAGGCCGGAGTGCCGTGGATCGTCTGCATTACCGAGGGCATTCCTCAAATGGACATGCTCAGGGTGCTCAATCAGCTCAACGACTCGCCCAGCAGGCTGATCGGTCCCAATACTCCCGGCCTGATCGTTCCCGGCGAGATCAAGGTCGGAATCATGCCCGGCCATATCTTCACCCCTGGGCCAGTGGCCGTGCTCTCTCGCAGCGGTACGCTGACCTATGAAACCGTACACCGGCTCTCCGCTGACGGCATTGGCCAGTCCGTGTGCATCGGTGTGGGCGGAGACCCATACGTTGGTTTAGGATTGACGCCAAGCGCCGAGTTGGTGATCGCTGATCCCCGGACCGAAGCCGTGTTGATCCTGGGTGAGATCGGCGGACGGGCCGAAGAGGAAACCGCCGAGCATTTGCGGGCCACGGGCTGGGACGGCCCGATCCTGGCCTTCATCGCCGGACGGACCGCTCCCGAGGGCAAGCGTCTCGGCCATGCCGGAGCCATTCTGGAAAAGGGCGGCGGTGGTATCCAGGCCAAACTGGACCGCCTTCAGGCCGCCGGTTCGATCATCTGCGCGAACCTGGACGACATCACCCGTCTGACCAAGGAGGCGTTAGGAAGATGAGAATCAGTGAAGTGGCCGCCAAAAAGAACTTGGTTGTGTTGAAATTTGACCTTCTGAAATGAATTGTCGGTTTGGCGTTTGCCCAGGTCAGTATAGTGATCGGTATTTTCATGAAGGGAATGTAGAGTCCGGATGAAAGCAATAGCCTGCCTGGCGGTGGGGCGGTTGAAGACGCCGCACTGGATGCGGGCCGCTGAGCACTACGCGACGTTGATCGGACGCTTTGTCCGGTTTGAACGGATGGAGATCAAGGACGCTCCGGGCCATTTTGCCCTGGAACGGCGAATCGACATGGAGGGCAAGTCCCTGCTGGGCAAGCTGGGTGCCAGGGATCGGCTCCTGGGGTTGGACGCGAGGGGACAGGGCTTTTCTTCGGAAGGCTTTGCCGCGGCCCTGGAAAAATGGTGGGAAGATCCGGTACGCAGACCCTGTTTCGTGCTGGGAGGAGCCTTTGGCTTTTCCGGAGAGCTCCGGGAGCGATGCGATCAGTTGATCAGCCTGAGTCCCATGACCTTGCCTCATGAACTGGCCCGTGTGGTGCTTTTCGAGCAGATTTACCGAGCCCTGAGCATCCAGCGGGGAACCGGCTATCACCATTGAGCGGTCTGGAAGGAGAGATTCTATGTATCGGCTTTGGATGGCCTTGATCATTGGGACGGGATTTCTCGGCGGATGCGCTTCCCCGTCGATGCAACAAGGCCGCATCGGCAATCTGGAGTATGCCCTGGTGGAAGTCCGCGACCGCCAGGACCGGCTGGCGGATGAATTCCGGGAACGTCTGGACTCCATGGAAGTGTCGCTGCTGCAACAGGAGCGTTTTCTTCAGGATGTCCTGGCCGCGCAAGACCCGACCAGGTTGGTCGTCGAGGATATCCCCCGGCGGCCTCCGCCGGCGTCCGTTTCTGGTCCTGGTCCCGCGCCCGTTTCGGTGGCCCGGTCCCCGGAGGCCGCGCCTTTTGAGGCGGATCAGGCAGAGGCTGTTCCGACGTCTCGGACACCTTCCGAACCCGCATCCGTTCCCGCTCCTCGCCAGACTCCGGACCCCGAGGTTCGGCCCTCCCCGGCGCCCAAGCCGCCCGATTCAGTTGATTCACGGGATCAAAACCAGGCCAAGGAACTGTACGGTCAGGCCCTGGCAAAATATTATCGAGGCGATTACGCCCAGGCCCGCGCGGATTTTTTCGCCTTTCAAGAACGCTTTCCGAATCACCCCCTGATGCCCAACGCTTTGTATTGGCAAGCCGAGACCCACTACGCCCAAAAGCAGTTCGCGCAGTCCATCCTGGTCTTCAAAGAGCTGAGTCGACGGTTTCCCAAAAGCGCCAAGGCCCCCGACGCCCTGCTCAAGGCCGGGTTCGCCTACGAACAATTGGGGGACTATCCCAACGCCCGCTTTCATCTCCGGATCGTCATCGACGACTACCCCGACACTCCGGCCTCCCGGCTGGCCCAGGAACGCCTTTCGCGACTGCCGGCCAATGTTTCCTGAGCCTGTCTGTTGCCCTCGGATATGCATCCAACAAATATGCAACCGGAACGACGCGACGAGTACCTGGCCAGCCTGGCGCTGCGCAACAGTGGCGGCCTGGGGCCGCGGACCTGGAAGCGTCTGCTGGAGCACTTCGGGCGGGCCGTCGTGGCCGTGGAGCATGCCGGACAATGGCATGACCTGGGGTTGGCGCGGAAAAACCAGGTCCGGGAGTTTCTGATCGGTTCTTGGCGAACGGCCACGGACCAGGAGGCCCGTGCCGCCCAAGACAAGGGCATGGAAGTCCTGCTCTGGTCGGACCCTGACTATCCGACAATTTTACGCCGCATCCCCAACCCGCCGGCATTGCTCTACCTGACCGGAGATCGCGGCCTGCTCGGCTCCCCGGCCCTGGCCTTGGTCGGCTCCCGGAAGTGCTCCCGCTACGGCATGGAGGCCGTGCGGTCCATCAGCCGGGAAGTGTCTCGAGCCGGGATCTGCGTGGTTTCCGGATTCGCCGCGGGCATCGACCGCCAAGCCCATGTTTCGGCCTTGGAGGAGATCGGCTCCAGCATCGCCGTTCTGGGCACGGGCTTGGATCTGCTGTATCCCGCCGCGAACAAGGATCTCTGGCTGCGTCTGCTTCGCCAGGGACTGATCGTGACGGAGTTCGCGCCGGGCACTCGGCCGGACGCGGTCAATTTTCCGCATCGCAACCGGATCATCAGCGGCTTGTCCCTTGGGGTCCTGGTGGTCGAAGCCGCCGTGCGCAGCGGCAGCCTGATCACGGCCTCCATTGCCCTGGAGCAAGGACGCGAAGTCTTCGCCCTGCCCGGTCCGGTGAACATGGAAAGCTACGACGGCTGCCACCACTTGATACGTCAAGGCGCGACCCTGGTCCGGACCGTGGAGGACATTCTCACGGAACTGCGGCCCCAACTCGTCGACGCCAGAGCCCCGGTCACCCCGCATTCCGTTTCGAACCCTCCAACATTCGATCCTCATGTCATCGTCATGAAATCCACGGACTCGTCGAAAGACATGCCTGGCGATTCCCCCATGGGACCGATTTCGACCGTCCCGCCCGACAGCCGCGACATCTCGATTGATGAAAGAACATTTCAGACGCTGAATCCTGATGAACAGCGTTTGGTCAACTTTCTTGAACACCGGGACAAGGTGCATATCGACGATATCTGCAACGGACTGGACGGAGAGCCTTCGCGGGTCAGCACGCTCTTGCTGCTTCTGGAAATGCGTTCCCTTGTCATGCGCTATCCGGGGATGTACTATTCGCTGTGCGGACGATAAACGTTTCTTTTTCGGTCGGCATTGTTCACCGATATTGGTCTCGACACCCAGACGACAAGGCGCGACTTTACCTATGCAAAAAATTCCATTGAATCTGGCCAAACCTGGCATGAAGCTGGCCAAACCCATCCTCCGGGAAAACGGACTGGTATTGGTGGCCGAAAATACCGAACTTTCCGATTCTCTTTTGGAACGGCTGGAACGCATGGACGTGACCATGATTACAGTCCAGGGCAACCCGGTGGACCTGGGAGAAGGGGGGGAGAATCCGTACGCCATTCGGGTTGAGCGGCTGGAACATTTGTTTCGCAAGCACGACGACGATCCCTGGATGGTCAAGCTTCGTATCCATTTGAAGGATTATTTTCTGCTCAAGGCCGCCAGCGCCGCGGCGGTCGCCGCACCGGAACAGGCTGAATCGGCTGGGCAGACAGAACAGGGAGGCGCGGCATGAGCGAGGATCTGCGCACCGAACGTAAGGGGCAATTGCTGGCAGTCAAGGATCTGCCCACGCTGCCCGTGGTGTTGGAAGAAGTTTCCAAACTTTTGGAGGATCCCAACTCCTCGACGCAACAGATCGCCAAACTGATCTCCCGGGACCAAGTACTGTCGGCCAAGGTTCTGAAGATGGTCAATTCCCCCATCTACGGGTTCCCCGGACGAATCAGCACCATTCAGCACGCCCTGGTCCTGCTGGGGTTCAACGTCATCAAGGGGCTGATCATCAGCACCTCCGTGTTTGAGTTGATGACCACTTCCATGGTCGGTCTGTGGGAACACAGCGTGGGGTGCGCCATGGCCTGCAACGCCATTGCCCGGGAGGCCGGGTTCAAGGATCCCGAGGAATATGCCGTTGCCGGTCTGCTGCACGATCTGGGGAAGGTCATCGTGGCTCTGCAAATGCCGACGGCCAAGGAAGAGATTGACGCCGTGGTCCGCCAGGAAGACGTGCTTTATCTGGACGCGGAAAAGAAGGTGCTCGGCTTCGGCCATGACCGGATCAACGCCTGGGTCGCGGATCATTGGAACCTGCCCGTGAACCTGAAGATTGGCATTTCCGGCCATCATCGTCCCGTTACCGCGCAGCATTATCCCAAAATGGCCTGCGTGGTGCATGTGGGCGACGTTCTGATCCGGACTCTGGAAATAGGCTCCGGCGGCGACGACTTGGTGCCCCGCCTCGATCCCGAGGCACTGGCCTTGCTGCAGCTGGACATGAGCCAATTGGACAAGGTTCTGGACGTCATGCTCGCGGAGATCGAAGGCGACGGGCTGTCCATGGGGCTGGGATAACCGTGCTGTTCGGGCGCAAGCTGCGTTTTTTCCTGGTTTGCGCGGACCGGGACCGGGTGGCGTTTTTCCAAAGTCTCTGGCCGCCGGACCAGGTGGAGTGGACGGTGTTCCAACGCGGCCCCATGGCCCTGGAGCAAGTCTTCAACGCCCCGCCGGATCTGCTCCTGGTGGACGACGACCTGCCCCAGCTTTCCGGGCCGACCCTGGTGAACATGGTCAAAAGTGAGAACGTCTATCGTCAGTTGCCCGTGGTTCTTTGCCTGACCGAGGAAAAACCGCTGGAAAACATGGATTTTCATGCGGTGGAGATGGATGACTTTCTCGTCTATCCCATTTCGCCCTTGGAAGCCCGGTCCCGGCTCAGCCTGACCCTGCATCGCGCTTCCCGTGAGTTGGATGCCAATCCACTGACCAAGCTGCCCGGCAATACTTCCATCATTCAGCGCATCCAGGATTTGATCGACCGCAAGGAGCCTTTCGCCCTGGCTTACGTGGACCTGGATCATTTCAAGTCCTTTAACGACAAATACGGTTTTTCCCGAGGCGACGAAGTCCTGATGATGGCCGCACGGGTCATCGTGAACACCATCCGCTCCTTTGCGGGAAAACTCACTTTTGTAGGGCACGTGGGCGGAGACGATTTCGTCTTCATTCTGCCCCCGGACACGGTGGAGTCCGCCTGTCAACGGATTGTGGAGAGCTTCGACGGCATCGTCCCCCATTTTTACGATCAGGACGACCAGGAGCGCGGCTTCATCCTTTCCACGGACCGCAAGGGCAACATGCAGCGGTTTTCCATGATGTCCGTGTCCATCGCCGTGATTTTCAACACCGACGGTCGGCTCAAACACTTCGGGGAGGCCTCTCAGATCGCCATGAACCTGAAAAAGAAGGCCAAATCCATCCCTGGCAGTTCCTATGTCCTGGACCGCCGACAAGAATGATCTGTCCTCCTTTGGACGGATGTTCATGGCGCATCTGGGCGTGGAAAAGGGCTACGCCGAAGCCACTTTGGACGCGTACGGAGTGGACCTGCTCCAGTTCGAGCATTTCGTCCGGGAAAAGGGCCTTGCCCCCGAGTCCCCGGAGAGCGTTACCCGGGACACGGTGCGCGGCTATCTGGCCGATCTGCACCGCCAAGGCATCAAACGCAGTTCCGTGGCCCGCAAGCTTGCTGCTCTGCGCTCCTACTTCCGCTTCCTGATCCGCCAGGACATTCTTCGCGTCACCCCCTGCGCCGCCATCACCAACCCTCGACAGGACGTCCGTCACCCGACGACCTTGAACGTGGATCAGGCTCTGCGGCTGGTGGAGGCCGCCCATGAGCCGGATCCCCGCTCGTTGCGGGATATGGCTCTGCTGGAACTGCTGTATGGATCGGGGTTGCGGATCAGCGAGGCCTTGGGCCTGGACCTCTACGACGTGGACATGAATCAAGGCATGGTTCGCGTTCTGGGAAAAGGGGGGAAGGAGCGCTTGGCGCCTATGACCGAGCCCGGAGTGGAGCGGATGCGCGCCTACCTGGAACACCGGGGAGCGTTTTGCGCCAAGCCTGAGGAACGGGCGGTTTTTCTTGGATTGCGCGGCGGACGGTTGAATCGGCGCGAGGCCGCCAAGATCGTGGACAAGATCGCGGCCCTGGCCGGGTTGGAGCGCCGGATCAGCCCCCACGTCCTGCGCCACAGTTTCGCCTCTCATCTGCTGGAATCCGGAGCGGATTTGCGCAGCGTCCAGGAACTTCTGGGTCATGCTAGGCTCAGCACCACCCAGCGCTACACCCACCTGGATCTGGCCCGGATCGTCCAGGTCTACGATCAAACCCATCCCTTGGCCGGAAACGCCGGGGGAGGGAAGAACTCAGAAGTCGGAAGTCAGGAACCGGAGGGCTGAGAATGGGGGCGGTGGCTTTATCGTACTCGTCTTCAGCGAGGCGGTGCTCGTGCTCGTAATCGAGATCAAGCTGGAAAGCGTGGGAAGGCAGTCGATTTCGAGCACGACAAGATTCTGGAGAAAAAAAGCGAAGAAAGGCTCCGGGAATCTACCTCCCCGAGCGGGAAGTGGCCAGAGCATAGACTTCGTGAGGATCGAGAATCAGGACCACGCTGCCGTCGCCCATGATCGTGGCCCCGGAAATACCGTCGATGTCTCCCAGGTAGGTGCCCAGCGGTTTGATGACCACCTCCTGGCGTTCCAGCAAGCGATCCACCACCAAGCCCAGACGACGGTCGTTGTCCGTGATCACCACCACCGGGAGAATCTCTCGTTGGTGGATATTTTTGGGCAGGCCGAGTAGGTCGGTCAACTCGATGATGCCCAACACCTCGTCCCGCAGGGTGACCGCCTTGCGGCCACTGACGTCGGTGAGTGACTCGGCCTCGATCTTCGTTGTCTCGGATACCGCGTCCAGAGGGATGGCGTACGTGGCCCCGGCCACGGTGACCATCAGGGCGTCGATAATGGCCAGGGTCAGGGGCAGGACCAAGGTCATCTTCGACCCCTTGCCCAGTTCGGAGGTCACGTTGACCGTGCCCTTGAGGTTCTTGATATTGGTCCGGACCACGTCCATGCCCACGCCTCGACCGGAAATGTCCGTAATCTTCTCGGCCGATGAGAACCCCGGGGCAAAGATCAGCTCGACCGCCTCTCGGTCGTCGAGTCTGGCGGCTTCCTCCTCGGACATCAGTCCTTTTTTTACCGCCACCTTGCGCATTTTTTCCGGATCAATGCCCCGACCATCGTCTTCCACCTCGATGGCCACGGAATTCCCCTTGTGGTAGGCGCGTAACCAAATCCGTCCGGTGGGGGGCTTGCCCGCGTCAACGCGTTCTTCACGGCCTTCCAGGCCGTGGTCCATGGAGTTGCGGATCAAGTGGACCAGGGGGTCGCCGATGACTTCCACGATACTTTTGTCCAGTTCGGTTTCCTCACCTTCGGTGATCAGTTCCACTTCCTTGCCGTTTTTGCGGCTCAAGTCCCGAACAAGCCGGGGAAACCTGGAGAACACCGCGCTCACCGCGACCATGCGCACCTGCATGATGGTGTCCTGAAGGTCGTCGGAAATCCTGGCCATGGCGTAGGTGGATTCGGTCAACTGCTGGGCGACCTGTTCCACCTGATCCGGGTTTTCCTCCAGCGATTTGGAAAGCATGGCGAAACGGTTGCGGTTGATGATCAACTCGCCGATCAGGTTCATCAAATGATCCAGCCGTTCATGGTCAACGCGGATGGTGGTGGACGTTTTGGTCTTGGGCGCGGCGGGATCTTGACCAGAAGCGGACTTAGGGGGGGGCGACGCGGGATGCGGACGTTGGCCGGGGGCTTCAGAGGAAGAGGGGAGAGGCGGATTGTCGCTGGCGGCCTGCCCCTTATCCGAGTTTGAGGCAGGCGGGACCGCGGCTACTACGGGTTCCGGCGAAGGCGCATCCTTGGGAAAGGTGTCCGTGACGGATTCTTCCTGAACTGGTTGGGATTGAGATACTTGAGATGCGACTGGCTCTTGTTCTTCGCCGGGTTGCGCGTCAAGTTGAGGTTTTGGGGAAATGGCGTCGCTAGGCGCGTGCTTGTTCAGCACCGCTTCGACCATGTCCGCGATGATCTCTTTTTCCTGATTGAGCAAATCCAGAAACAACTCAAACCCCATGTCCGCGTTACGGGCCTGGTCCACGAGCTTGGCCGTGCGCTCGGCGTACACGTTCAGATCGTCGAAGCCCATGTAATTGGATGAGTTTTGGAGAGTCAGCAAGGAGCGATACAAGCCGTCGATGGAGTCTTTATGGGCGGGATTCTCGGTCAAAAGGTTCAAGGCCAAGCCCATGTTTTCCACTTGCTGGCGGGAGGTTTCACGAAAAATAACGAAATCTTCCGGATCTATTCCGTTTGGTGTCGGGGGGGGAGGAGGGACGATGTTGGTGTATGCAGGCGCTTGTGGCGGCGGGTCTTGGTGAAGAGCGGCCGCGTTTTGCACGTCGCTGGTTGCGTCCGATTGCTCTTCCACGAGCGATTCTCCAGTGCGAGCCTGGTACAGCTTGCTGATCATCGGCTGAACATCCGTCGCGGCGACGGTCATGGATTCGGCGTCTACCTTGGCCACCAAGCCGTCAATCTGGTCCGTGGCGGCCAGGAGCAGGTCGATCAGGTCTCGCTCCAGAGCTATCTCTCCCTTGCGCACTTGCCCCAGCAGGCTTTCAGCTTCATGGGCCAGAGAGTTGAGTTCCATAAAACCCAGCAAACCACTGTTGCCCTTGAGGTTGTGCATGTAGCGGAAAATATCGTTGATCAACTCGTTTTTTCCTTCCGGGGTTCGCTCCAGTTCCAGAAGGGATTGATTCAGGTTGGCGACGATCTCTTGGGCCTCTTCCAGGAAGTCCGCCAGATGTTCCGCACTGACGGCGTTCAAGGGGTAGCTGTCCGAAGATGCCCCAAGCGTGGGCGAAGAGCCGTTTCCCGTGTCCGCAGAAGCCTGGGAAGGAGGTGTGCTCTGATCGGGTGTATGCTCGAATGACTTAGAAGTCGCTTGGGATGAGTCCTTGGAGGGTGGCGGAGACGATGTCGAAAATGCGTTTTCCGGAGCAGCAGCGGCTCCCTGGGTGATCGGCGCGGAGGTGATGCCGCCGCCCTCTAGAACGTCGTTGATGCGTGTGATGATTTCCCTGGTTTCCACATTTCCTTCTTCACCGCTAATCTCCAGGTTGTCGATCATCGTGCGCAAGGCGTCGGTGGTCGCCAGGATGATGTCCATGATCTCCGGAGTGACCTGAAATTTTCCCTTGCGCAGCTCGTCCAGGATGTTTTCGGCCTTGTGGGCCAAATTGTTGATCTGGGGCAGGCCCAGAAATCCGGAGGCTCCTTTCAAAGAGTGCATCGGCCGGAAAATGGCGTCCAAAAGACCCACGTCCCGCGGCTGTTTTTCCAGAAGCAGCAGGTTGGGCTCGATGGTTTCCAGATGTTCTTTGGCTTCGACGATGAAATCAGCAAATATTTCCGGATCCGAGAACTCTTGGTTCATGCGCGTACCTCTTGGCGGGAGAAGGGGAGAGGTTGGCTAAGTGTTGCGAAAATCTTATCCGCCAGTCCGTTCAAAAAAAAAAATACCGCGTCGCTGCAATTGGGGAGTTTTTCAATGGACTGTTGGGCTATCCCAGAAGCATTTTCACGTTGCGGACCAGTTTTTCGGGCTGGGCCGGTTTGACCATGTATAGGTTCGCACCCAGGCCGATCCCTTTTTGGATGTCCTTTTCCTGGCCTTCGGTGGACAGGACGATGATCGGGATATCGCGAAAAGCATCCTGCTCGCGAATATTCTTGATAAAAGTGAAACCGTCCATTCGGGGCATGTTAATGTCGCTGATGATCAGGTCCAATTCTCCGGCTGAATAAAGTTTTTCCAAACCGTCCATGCCGTCTTCGGCCATGGTCACCCGAAAGCCTTCCCGTTTCATGATGAAGGCGACGAGGTTGCGAACCGTTTTGGAGTCGTCGACGATAAGAATATGCTTCACGAAAAAAACCTCATGATTTCACCAAGGATTGAACAAGGTGGTCAAGTGAGAGAATGCTGATCAAACGCTTATTCTCGGAACGAATCAAACCGCAAATCATCTCGTTTTGTACGCCCAGCAAGGATTCCACCGCCCAGTCGATGCGCTCCTGCTTGACTCGGTGCATGGTGGATACGGCCTGGATTTGCAAGCCGACCTGCAAGCCGCCGTGACGGCAGACGATGATGAACTGATCTTCGCCGGGAGTCAGCCGGAGCAGGTTGCGCAAAGAAATCAGGGGCGTGACCCGGCCTCGCAAATTGACCACGCCGGAAAGAAACGTCGGCGCGGAGGGCAGCTTGGTTGCTTCCACGGTTCGGATGACTTCCTGGATCACTTCAATGGGCAGAGCGTAATCCTGGTCCGCCAAGCGAAAGCCGATCAGTTGCAGCTCGGGCTGTTCGCGCAAGTTTTTTTGCAGTTCCGCCGGGTCCGAGCCCAATGACGTACCGCGCGGATCCGTCGTACCCGCGTCTCTCCGGGCGACGGCGGCTTGAGGCGCGGGACCGGACATGACCTGCTCCGGATTGACGGTCTGGATCGCTGGGCCCTGGTCAGAGGAAGGGCTCCCAAAACCGAGATATTTTCTCAAAAAAGCCTGTTCCGCGCTGGTCAGCTCCTCGCCGTCCCGAGGGACCGCGAGGTCTTCGGGCAATAGCGGCTGGTCCTTGAAATACTGCTCAAGCGTTTTCATGGGCGGTCAACTCCCTGGCCAGTTGTCGGTAGGCTTGCGCCCCCCTGGAAGATGGGGCCACGCCCAGGATGGTTTTTCCCAGGCCGCTGGCTTCCCGAAATTTGGTGTCCATGGGGATGATGGTCTCGAACACCTTGGAGGCCGCTTTTTGGCGCAACAGGCGCAATACCCGCTGACAAGCGCCGGCGCGGCGGTCGAACATGGTGGCTAAAATCCGAAAGTCGATGGGTTTGGGCAAGGCTTTATTCAGGGTCTTCATGGTCGCGAAGATCAGGCGTACGCCGTGCAGGGCCAAAAAATCCGTCTGCATGGGGATGATCACCAGGTTGCAGGCCACGAGGGCGTTGATCAGCAATATACCGACATGAGGCGGACAGTCCAGAATCACGTAGTCATACCTGCTATCCAGGTGATCCATGCATTGTTTGAGTATCGCTCCTTTGCCCGCCCGGTCCCGGAGATCCATCTCCAACTCGGAGAGCCTGATGTGGCTGGGAGCGACGTCGAATCCGGCTTCTTCGGAGGGTGCGATCATCGCGTCCAGAAGATTGGCTCGCTTGGCGGGGGCTTCTTCAAGAAACAGTTCGTAGAGAGTCGTACGCTTTTCTTCGGGATAGAAGCCCAGGTGAATGCTGGCGCAGGCGTGGGGGTCCAGATCCATGATCAGAACGCGACGACCCATTTCGCCGAGCGCGGCGCCGAGACTCAGGGCGGTGGTGGTCTTGCCGACTCCGCCTTTCTGGTTGGCCACGGCCAGGACCGTCGTTTTCACGCGGTATCCTGTTGTTTGCGCAGTTCCTTGAGGATCAGCGTACGCAACGCCTGCCAGTCATCCTCGTAGATGTCCAAAAATTTCAATCCCAAGGCGTAATCACGCAGGGGGGTCACCTCTTGAACCCTGACCACCTCGGCCACCGCGGTCAAGGATTGGTCCACATCGCTTTCGAACACCTTGAAGAAGCCTGGGTGGTGCTTGTTCAGGCTGGGGATGAAAATGGTCACTTGCAACTTATCCCCGACGTTGAATCGTCTGGCGCAATGTATCCGCAGTCCGCCTTCGCTGATGTCCGCGGAGTGGACCTCGGATGTGGGCTGACGTTGCAGGGGAAAAGCGAAGGGCCTGATTTTTACCTCAAATGGCTTGGTCAGCCGGACATGGGCTCGTTTTTCTTCTTCAGTAAGCATGGGGTACTCCATTTTGTATTGATCGTGAGTCAATCTCTGGGCTTACGGCCTTGGAAAAATAGCGTCCGGGCGTGGACGCGACATCAAGCGGCTGACGCTTCGGCTTGTTCACGTGACCTTATCGTGATCGTCCGTGGATCAGGTCATGCTTCCTTGTAATAGACAATGCTTCCGGGGTAGTGTTTGGGTTGCCAGGCTCTGGAAACATGGTGCAGGGATTCGGAGTGGCCGATGAACAGCAGGCCTTCCGGAACCAGATTGTCGTAGAAAGCACTTATTACCCGTTTTTTCATTGCGTCGTCAAAGTAGATGATGACGTTGCGGCAGAAAGCGACCTCCGAGCGCGGTACCAGCTTTACTTGACTGCGATCGTTCAGGTTGAGTTGGCCGAAGGTGATCATGTTTTTCAATTCCTGACGAACCCTGAACCGTCCGGCTTCCTCGATGAAATATTTTCTGACGATATCCTTGGGAGTGGTGCGCAGAGCGTAGTCAGAATAGATGCCTTGACGCGCGGTTCGCAGGACGGCTTCAGACAAATCATTGGCCGTAATTCGGATGTTCCAGGAGGCAAGCTCAGAATTGAGTACCTCATGAAGAATAATGGCCAGGGTGTACGGCTCTTCACCAGTGGAGCAGCCCGCGGACCAGATGTGCAGGCCGTGTTTTCCTTTCTTGCGAAGTCGCTCCAGTATCTGCGGCAGAACGATGTTCTGGAAGACGTTCAGTTGGGGCGGATTGCGATAAAAGCTGGTTTCATTGGTTGTGATGACCTCGAACAGTCTGGGAAGTTCCTGACGGCGTCCGCTGTCATATTTCAAAAAATGGAGATACTCTCCGTAGTTCTTTAAGTTCAGATTTTTGACGCGATTGGAAAGCCTTTTTTCCAGAAGATATTTCCGGTTGTCCGGAATAAAAATACCGCTTTGCGCGTAAATAAAATCTCGGAGCTGCAAAAAATCGGCATCTTTGATGCCCTCCGTTTCAGCGGCGCTCATTGCCCGGCCTACCCTTCCTCATGTTCCTGGAGTACGGCGATGGCGTCCTCCACGGCGTTGATCAATTCAGGGTCGTCGTTGTTGAGCATGCCAAGCAGAATCTGGAAGGCAGCCTGTCCTCCGATCATACCCAACGCATCAACTACCTTGATGGAAACTAGTGGATTGTTTTCTTGCAAAAGAGGAGCCAAATCTTTTATCGCATCCTTGACCTTCAATCGCCCCAAGGCCTCGATGGCTCGGATTCGGACCCAATCGTCGGCGTCGCTTAGAGCGGATTTCAGAATCGGCGCGACATTGACCATGCTGCACGCGCAATCACCGAGCAGGGTGACCAGGGTCAGGCGAACGTCCCGGTCTTCATCCTGTAATCGCAGTGAAATCATTTTAAAGACTTCCTCGGTAAGGCCGCATAGTTTGATGCCGGCTTCCAAGGCCGCTTTGCGCACGGCGGTAGATTCGTCCTCCAGGGCCGTGCGAATCACGTTCAAGTGCGTATCGCATCCTAGATTGCCCAGCCCAAGAATGGCCATAGCCCGTTTATCCGCGTTCGGAGAGGCGAACATTTGATGAAACTTCTCCACCAGGGATTTTTCGCCCAGGCTGATGCAGGCCTCCAGGGCCACGGCGCGGACATCGGGGTAGGGATGATCCAGAAAGGTAAAGAGTTTGCCGGCAAGTCCGGAGTTGTCTCTCTCCCGTGCGGCACCTCGGCTGAGAAAACGCATCGCCTGTTTGAGGACATGTCCGTCATTGTGACGATCGAGCAGATCCAGGAAAAAGGGCTCGGCTTCATCTCCGGCCACGACGCATAAGGCATCCATCAAATCTCGTTGCACGTCCCGGTCATGCTTCCAAAATATATCCATCAACAAGTGACTGGAGTCCGCTCCCGGCAGGCGTCCAAGGGTCTTTACCGTCAAAGCCGTGGCAGCGGGGTCGGTCTCTCGCAGGATAAGACGAAGAGGTTCGGTGGAGCCGATTTGGGCCAGGGCGTCGGCGATGGTTTCCAGGCGGTCCTGGTGGGCCTCGAAGTCCGGATTCAACTTGGCGGCCATCTTGATGATCGGGACGACTGCTTCTGATACCCTTAAAAAGGCCAAGCCGGATATGGATGCGTCCTGGATTTCTTCGTCTTCGTCTTCCAAGGCGGAGAGGAGATAGTCCTTGAAATTAGCTTGTTCCAGGGTCGGCAGCAGATTCAGGGTCCGCCCTCCCATGATTTGGACCACGGCCTTGACGATTTTGTTGCGTAAAGCGCGGGGCGATTCGTCAAGTCGCTTGAGCAGCAATGGAATGGACTTCAAGTTTCCCATTTCACCGAGGGCGTCCACGATCATTGAAGCCACCAAGTCCGTGGACTGAGGAATGGCCTGGATCAGGGCGTTGATGGAGGATTCGTCCCGGATTTTCAACAAGGCCTCGATAACGGAAAACTGAACCCATTCTTCGTCAGAGAGGGCTTGGTTCAAACTTTGAACCGCTTCGGCAAATCCTAAACTGCCTAGGCTGACGGCGGCCTGATATCGTACGTTGACCTCGGGATCCTTGAGCAGGGCTTGGCATAAATGCGGTACGGCGAGGATGTTTCGAGTGGAACCGAGGATGTCCGAGGTGAAAATGCGGATGTCAACGTCATCGTCCTCCAGCAGGGCGACGAGTAGATTGATGTCCTGGTTGCCCACCTCCCGGAGAATGTCCATGGCCAGATTTCGTACCTGGGCATCCTCGGCTCGAAGCAACGGGCAAAGCCCCCGCACTACCTCGACGCCTCCCAATTGCCGCAAGGCCAAGTCCGCGGCCTCTTGGACCCCCAAGTTCGGATTTTGCAAAAGAATGATCAGTCCGGGGATAGCTTCCTCACAACCGAAATCTCCAGCATCCTGAGCAGCTTCGCGCAGAACTTCCGGATCCTTGACATGGAATCGCTCAATAACTTCTGGACAATCTGTCATGTTCAACCCGTGTTGTCGTTCTTGATGAAAATGCTTTATTGACAATTAGAAAAACTCGGACTCGTTCCACCCTTGAGGAGAGAATGGCAAAGCAAAAGCAATTGGTTCACCCCCCAAACGGTCTTAAAGCATCATGCACGCTTTCTCGTCAAGGTTTGAAAGCTTTTTGCGATGCCCGCATGCCCAGGGCCAAGAGATCTTACAAAAACTCGCCAAAGACACTTGACAAGATGCTCATGTCTCAAATATATATTACCGCTTTAGCGCGCCCGTAGCTCAGCTGGATAGAGTACCGGACTACGAATCCGTTGGTCGCACGTTCGAATCGTGCCGGGCGCACCATAAACAAAATCAAAAGGATACGACAAGAGTCGTATCCTTTTTTTATGTATACGGAAAGGAACAAAAAAAGGGATTCAAGCGCTTACAGCTTGAATCCCTAGTAATATTCTGGTGCCGAAGGGGGGACTCGAACCCCCACGAGGTTTCCCTCACCACCCCCTCAAGATGGCGTGTCTACCAATTCCACCACTTCGGCGCTTGATTTGGGAAGGATTACTGTGTTTCGGTTTGTGATTGCGGAGTAGTATTCTGAGGTTCCACGGGAATAGATATCTGCTCTTCAATGCTTCCGGGAGAGGCGGGAACTTGCGGTAAATCGGCTGGGAAGTCAAGGATCACGGATTCTTCGGCGGTACGCTGTCCGCTCATGTAGGTAAAACTCAGGGAGGTGATGATAAAAATGCTGGCCACGCTGATGGTCAGTTTTTTAAGCAGCCCCCCGGCACCGCTGCTGCCGAAGACGGAACTGCTTCCTCCGCCGAAGATGACTCCCATGCCTTCCTTGCCGGATTGCAGTAAAATGAGAATGACCAGGGCGATACAGGCCATAACGTGAATAGTGATGATCAGTGCGCTCAAAACGATACTCCTTGCGATATTTCAGACAGCCGTGGCAATGGCCGTGAAGCTGTCAACCTGCAAACTTGCACCACCTACCAGCACGCCGTTCACATTGTCAAGGCCGAGGATCGTTTTGGCGTTGTCCGGCTTGACGCTGCCGCCGTAGAGAATGCGGATTTCGCCGCTGCAATGCGGGAAGAAATCCTCTAAAGTCTTGCGAACAAGGACGTGGGCAGCGACGATGTCCTCGGTCTGGGCCACCTTGCCCGTGCCGATGGCCCAGACCGGTTCGTAGGCGATGGTCAATTGGTCCGGGGTCATGCCATCCTTGTTTACCTCGGCCAATCCCAGCCGGAGTTGCCCCTTGAGGACGTTTTCGACACTGCCGTGGGTACGCTGGTCCAGGGTTTCGCCGATGCACAGAATCATGTGCAGCCCGGCCTGCAGGCCGAAGGCGGTCTTTTGGGCGATGAATCGATCGGACTCCTTGAGTATGTGGCGGCGTTCGGAATGGCCGACCAGGGCGTGGGTGCATCCGGCGTCCGCGAGCATGAACGGGGCGACTTCTCCGGTAAAAGCGCCTTCAGCGGATGGATAAAAATTTTGCCCACCCAGGAACAGTCGCCCTTGTCCGCGGATGGTTTCGGCTACGGCCTTGAGCGCGGTGAAGGGCGGCAGCAGCAGGACTTCACGGTCCTCGGGCAAGGAGTCCCGAAGGCCGGCGGACAAGGCGACGGCCAACTGCACCGCCTGGGCCTCGGTTTTGTACATTTTCCAGTTTCCGGCGATCAATGTTTTTGGGGCCGTGCTCATGCGGCACACTCCTTAAGGGCTTTGAAGGCGGGGAGATCCTTGCCTTCCATGAATTCCAGAAAAGCTCCGCCTCCGGTGGAGATGAAGCTGACCTTGTCCGCCATGCCCGAGGCGTGAAGCATGGCGTCCGTGTCACCGCCGCCGACGATGCTCACCGCGGCGGATTCGGCCACGGCAGTTGCCACGCGCATGGAGCCGGAAGCAAAGGCCGGGTTTTCAAACGCGCCCATGGGACCGTTCCAGACCACGGTTCCGGCCCCGGCCAGGACTTCCGCGAACAGCGCTTGAGTAGCCGGGCCAATGTCCAGGACCATTTTGTCCGAGGGAATGTCCTGGTACGGGCAAACCCCGTCGGCCCGCTCGGACTTGAGACCTTCGGCATACACAAAGTCCACGGGAAGATAGAGCGCTGTCCCAAGTTCCTTGGCTTTGGCCAGGACGGTTCGGGCCGTATCCAGAAGATCGTCTTCCACCAGGGAGGCACCCACGCCGAAGCCTTGAGCCTTGATAAAGGTATTGGCCATGGCCCCGCCGATGATCATTCGATCCACCTTTTCCAAAAGGTTGTTCAGCAGTTCCAGCTTGCCGGAGACCTTGGCTCCACCGGAAACGGCCACAAAAGGTCGTTTGGGATCAGCCAGGGCCTGGCCCAGGTACTCCCATTCCTTTTGCATCAATAAACCCGCGCAGCAGGCCGGAATCAGCTTGGTCACGCCGACGTTGGAAGCGTGGGCCCGGTGGGCCGTGCCAAAGGCGTCGCTGACGAAAACGTCCCCCAGTTTGGCCAACTGGGCGCTGAAATCCGGATCGTTCTTGGTTTCTCCGGCATGAAAGCGCAGATTTTCCAGCAGCAGAATCTGCCCGGGCTCAAGGGCTTCGGCCATGGCCTGAACCTCGGGCCCCACGCAGTCCGGGGCCATGGCCACGTCCTTTCCCAGCAGCTCGGAAAGGCGGCGGGCAACAGGCCGCAGGCTCAATTCCGCTACGACCTGGCCCTTGGGACGCCCCATGTGGGAGCAGAGCACCAGCGAGGCTCCGCGTTCCAGGGCCAGTTTCAGGGTGGGCAGGCTGGCTCGGATGCGGGTATCCTCCTTGATGACGCCTTGATCCATGGGCACGTTGTAGTCCACGCGGACCAACAGGCGTTTATTCCGGACATCCACGTCTTTCAAATACGTAATGCTCATCGTTTTCCTCCTGGCTTGAGTGCGACAGGGGCATCTGTCGTGTAGATCAAACATTGGCAAAAGCCATTGGGCCACGGCTTGCCGCGACGCTTCGCGGATCACGCCGCATCAGAACGGCATCTCGCGCTCCCTCCGGGTGCGGATAGTACCCCCTGCGGCGTCCTATCCGTGAAAAACCCAGCGAAGTATAGAGGTGCAGAGCGGCAATGTTGGTTTCGTCCACCTCCAGGTGACAGACCACGACTCCCAGGGCCGATCCGTGATCCATAGCCGCGGTCACCAATTCACGGCCCATCCCGCGGCGCCGGAAACCGGGTAAAACGGCCATGTTCAAAATTTCCATTTCCGGAGGCAGGACCTGGCAGCTTATATAGCCGACCAGCGTCATGTGGTCACGGACTCCATGTATGCGGCACGTGCCTTGATCGTGACCGTTCTGGAACTGTCCGAGGGACCATGGGTCGGGGAAAAGCTCGGCCTCCAGCGAAACAACATCCGGGAGTTCGTCGCGAGAGAGCAGTAAGACGCAGGGCACTGCGGCTGATCCGTTTTCTTGGTGCGGGCGCGGGTAGTATCAGCCAGCGGTCCGCCCGAGGGCCTCGACCATCCTCTGATGGACCAAGGCATTGCTGGCCAGGATGGAGGGGATGTGCAGTTCGAACGCCGAATCGTCCATTCGGGTGACCAATCCTCCGGCCTCACGGACCAACAGCCAGCCCGCGGCCATGTCCCACGGCTTGAGATTAATCTCATAGAACGCGTCAAAGCGACCGCAAGCGACATAGGCCAGGTCGCTTGCCGCGGAGCCGGGCCGTCGAATCCCCTGAGTCAGGCTGAGCATGGTTTCCATCCATCCCAGGATCGGCGGCAACTGCTCCCGGACGGAGTAGGGGAATCCGGTGGCGACCAGCGAATTTTCCAAATCCGGGACGGTGGAAACATGGACCGGAGCGTTGTTGAGGTGGGTGCCCCGGCCCTTGGCGGCATGGAACAGCTCGTTGAGTACGGGCAAGTGGACAAGCCCGAGCTGGACATCCCCCTCGTCCCACAAAGCCACGGAGATGGCCACGAAGGGAAAGCCGTGGGCGAAGTTGGTGGTGCCGTCCAGAGGGTCGATGATCCAGGTGGGGCCGTTCAGTTTTTTTCCCAGGTCGTCGGTGGAGGCCGACTCCTCAGCCAAGAAATCGGCATCGGGGAGCAAATTCCCCAGACGTTCCTTGAGCAGTTTTTCCAGGGCCAGGTCCGCTGTGGTAACCAGATCAATCCGGCCCTTATGGCGGATTTCTCGCGGAGCGTGCCAGTACCGCATCAGCAGATCCCCGGCTTCGCGGACGATGTCGATGGTTTTTGGGAGAAGCAGTGCGTGGTCGGTCATCCGGGGAACATATGCGTAAACAGGGCGGATGCCAAGATGCGGGGGCGAGCATCGAGCTTCGAATAAGGATCAGCCATCAACGAATCAAACTCTCAGACTTCGTTCTCACCAAGGGCAAGCCGGGTAGGCTGTCCAATTGTTGTTCCATTGGCCGACGTTCATGGCCAGGTCGCAGGCCAGGATGGTCATGATTGAGGCAGCCGGTTCCTCCGGGAGGCGGCGGGTGTGGTGGGCGATGATGTAGTCGCGGCGGGGTTGGGGTTCCATGCGACCGGCGTGTTCCATGATCCAGATGCGCTGGCCGCCCTCCACTTCGAAGATCTCTAAGCGCATGCTGATGCTGGTCGTTCCCCTGGAGCCGCCGCTGAGAAAGTAGGGGATTTCGCCGCGGATGATCAGGTCCACATCCAGGGACTTGGCTTTGGCCAAAGCTCTGGGGAGTCCCGGCCAGGTCGCGTCTTCCTCGTAGACAAAGGTGGGAAAGACCGCGGCCTGGCTCCAGGTTTGCCAGAAAATGCGGCCCAGGGCCCGGCCCAGGACGATGGGGTTGTCCGTGGGTTGGGTGACCTGCATGGGATAGAAAAGGGCCGATAGCGGGGCGGCTGGAGTGTTCTTGGGGTAAATCGATATCACGGGAGGGCCTCGGAAAATCGGGGCGTCGGTGGTCACTTCCTGGGGACCGATACGCGGTTCCCAGTAGTTTCCAATCACACCGATATACTCCCCTGTTTGCCGGACCATCTCGCAGCCGGTAAGCATCGCAAAGCCCAAGGCCAAAAGCAGTATCCCAAAGACGAGTCCGTTTCGTTTCCGCATGGTCGAGGCTCTCCTTTGGAGAAAGCTGCTATTGGGGCAAGGGGGAGGCCGTGGGGGCCTCCTTGACGGCTTCGAGTAAGTGTTCGCGGGATTCGATCAGGTTCTCCCGCAACTGGAGCCGCTTTTCAGGAGTGACAAGCCGAAAGTTCGGTCGCTCGATGATTTCCTCAAGCATTTTCATTTCCCGCTCAACTTTCAACAGCCGCGTCTGAAGCTGTGGTTCGTTGACGCAAAACCTGTTCACCGCGGCGGCCAAAGCCCGCACTTCCCGTGACAAATCCAGTAAGGCCTCCGGCCTGGTCTGTTTGGAGACTTCCTGGTAATCCCGGTAATTATTCCAGATTCGTTTCAACCAAGAGAACATGACGACAATTCCTCCGTTGTCCGGCCGCGGGGTTGTTGGTCAGAAGATCGGCGCGCCGCTGCGTTGAGCCATGCTCATGACGATGGCCAGCAGAAGAATGAACGGAATCAAGGGCAGCAACATGGCCAGAATGACTTTGGCCGTCGTCGTCCGATGGATGTACTTGTAGCCCAGAAACGTGATGACCAAGGACCAGATCGCGCCCACTAAAGGGCCGATGAACGGAATCAGCGTCAGCACCATGGGGGCGCTGCCGTAGGTCAGGGCCCGAAACGTCCCCTCGAACCCCCGCGTTGCTCCTCCGACCATGCTCAGGCAGGCGTGGACCAGCATGGCCATGACGTACAAGAGCATGGTCAAAATGATCGGGTAGCCCACCAGCAGCATCGCGGCACTGATCCCCATGGCCTCGCCTTCCCCGGTCATGCCCGACGTCACGCCGGTCATATCCCAGAGCATTTGCAAGACGATCTGAAACTCAGCGATCAGCAGGTAAAAGATCAATGGTTTGATCTGTCCGGCCCCCACGGGCATGGCCTGAAAAAAAGCCACAGGACGGAGCATGGCTCGTTTGATGGTCTCCCAGATGCCGGGAAAAAAACCGTAAATATCCAGCCGTTCCCAGGGTACCTCGATCTCGCCGTCTCCCGTGACTTCTTCAGTGGGGGGCGGATCTCCTGATTCCTGGTGGGGAGAGCCCATGGAAGCGAGGTTGTCCCAGAAGTCGCCATTGCCGGTAGGTGTTTTCCCGGACGAAGTTTTCTCGAATGGCGCTTTTTGGGATGCAGTGTCTTCGGCGGTATCGGCCCGGCCTGTTTGATGGCCGGAGTCGATTTCAGGGGCGCTTTGGGGCTCGGATTGGATTCGATGGGGAGCGGGCTCGTCGCTTGGAGGAGCCGCAAGCAGGGGAGGAGGGGGGACGGCTTCGTCGGCTGTTCGAAATTGAAATTTATGTTTGCATTTCGGGCAGGTGGCGATTTCCGCCCGTTCCGGGATTTTTTCGTCTGAAACGGTCCTGGCGAAGCCGCATTGTGGACAGGTGATTTCCATGGTGTTTCCTCGGGGACAAACGTTCAACAACTTCGTTCATTCCTAGCCCGTCCCGAGGAGAGAAGCAAGCAAGCGTGAAGCCGTACGCGGCTTGCCGGGTGATTACTTGTAGGCGTTCCTGGCGTAGCGCATGGTCGTGGTCGGAGTATTCCTCTCCGGAGCAGCGAAGCCGGAGGCAGAGGCGGTCATGGTGGAGGTGGTCGAGGAAAAAGTAGTTGGATTCTGGTTTTTGATTTCCTCGAACGCGGACTTCAAACCGGAAAGAATGGTGATCACCTCGTCGATGAGCTTGGGGTCCAGCTTGAGGTTGGCCATTAGTAACCGCGTGTTGCAGTAGAAATAGAGCTTGTGCAGGTTCTCGCCAAGCTCACCGCCTTTTTGGGTGTTCAAGCTGCTGTCCAGTTCCCCGATGATGTCCAGGGCTTTGGATATCAACAGTCCTTTTTGCTCCATATCCCGTTCTTTCATCTTTTGCTTGGCCTGCTGCAAGAAATTGATCGCTCCTCCATAGAGCAACACGACAACGTCTCCGGGGTTGGTCGTGGTGACCTGGGTTTGGAGGTAGGCTTTTGCGGCGTTGTACATGCTTTTCTCCAGATCTTGAGGATTAGAATATCACGATGGGCAAAAGCTAATGCCGATTACTTCGTGTCCGAAGTCAACTGCCCAAGCTGTGACCTTATGGAGGCACCGAGCTGGTCGTAATAGCCGAGCAAGGTTTCCAAACGAGCGAACCGAGCGCGTAAGTCCCGCTCCATGCGGGCGATGCGGCGCTGTTCGAACTCGATTTTTCGATCAATACCATCGGTGATGTCGTCGTAGTTCTCTTCAAGTATTTTAAGCGGTCCGGTTTTGATATCCGTCAAATCCTTGAGCGCATCGGCAAGTTCAGGGATCTTGCCGTATTTCAGGAAGACTTTGCCGGAGTAGTCCCCATCCACGGACATATCGTCCACCTTGATGACCATACCGGCCTCCGGCTTGCCGCTCTTGCCGGTGATTTCCCCGTTGCCGCTGTAGTTGGCTTGGTTGCCGTTGATGGTCGCGTTGATGATCTTGCCGTCGCTGACTGTGTATTTCACGACGTACTCACCGCCCTTGGTCACCCCGTCAATGCTGGATAAATACCGGAAGTCCTGGGAATCGCTGGAGCCGATGTAGTCCGCCGCGAATACCCGGGCAAAGGCTTCCGGACGGTTGCGCAAGGAGTGCTCCAAAACTTCCTCGTCCAGTTTGAGCATGCCGAACGTGGGGGAGCCTTGTTCCGCATCCGTGGTGATCCCGATCATGCCCAGGGAGCTGAACACGTCGTTGTTGACGTCAAAGCCAATGCTTTTCACGGAGGTGATGGACTTCAGCCGCGAGTCGATCATCTGGATGGCGTAGTTGCCGGTCAGAATGGATCCGTTGCCGCTTTGATCCACCTTGGTCAATTTGGTGATCTGGGCTCGCACCTCGTTCACCTGGTCCACGAATTCCCGGACATTGTCCAGAACCTTTTCATTGTTCACGGCAATGTTCAGCGTGGTCGTGCCGGCTTGACGTAGGTTGAGGGTTACGCCGTCCAACAGGTCGGATATCGTGTTCGTGGAGCGTTCAATCCAGTCATCAGCGCCCGGGGGGAAGCCGTCGATCTTGAGTTTGGAGTTCTGCGCGGCTTGGGTTTCATTGAAGTCTGCGTCCGTAAAGCCGGGAACCGTGGTGGTATCGTTGATGGCAATCATCTTGCTCGCTCCCAGGTCCATGCCCCGAAGCTGTAAGTGGTACTCACCTTCCGCGCTTTTGATGATGCTGGCCCGGATACCCGGGTTTTCCGGATCCGTATTGATCAAGTTGCGCAGGCCCTCCAGGCTGCCTCCGGACGGCAGGTTCAGCATCCTGGTTTTGCCATTGTAGGAATAGCTGAACACCTGGGCCGAGCCCCCGGTGATGTCCTCGGTCGTGCTGGGCTTGAAGGTTTCGCTGGTCCGAATGTGGTTCTGGGCCAGTTGGTGAACTTCCAGCACATGGCTGCCAACTTGGGCCTTGTCCGTGGCCGTGGCCGTAAGCACGTTCTTGTTGACGCTGTCCGCGTCCTTGACCATGAATTTGGCCATGGTATTGATGCGTTGCAGGTTGGTCCGCAGGTTGAGCATCTTGGAATTCAGTTCCCGAAACCCTTCCTGCTTTTTCTCCCACTCCTTTTTCCAGAGTTCCAGGCGGGCGGTTTGTCTGCGCTCCAAGTTGATCAACTGCTCAATCATGGTTTTGAAGTCCGTTCCGGACCCCAGACCCGTGAAGTTGATCGATCCTGATATAAGGGCTTCCGTATCCATGATGCGACCTTGTTGGGAAAAAGTTGCTGGTTCGATTTACCTCATGTTATTTCAAGCAAAGTCGATGCCATTATCTTGATTGGCCGCCATCACCAAAAAAAGGCCGGACCCTGGGACAGGGCCCGGCCTTGAAGATCAAGCCCTGGTTGATGGTTAGCCGCCGATGAGCTGCATTGCCATCCTGGGCAGGGAGTTGGCCTGGGCGAGCATGGCCACGCCGGCCTGGGTCAGAATCTGGCTGCGCACGAATGCAGTCATCTCCAAGGCAATGTCCGCGTCCGAAATCCGCGATTCCGCGGCCTGGATGTTTTCAGCCTGAATCTGGAGATTGGTGATGGTGTTTTGCAGCCGGTTCTGCAGGGCGCCGAGGCTGGCTCGGATGTTGTCCTTGGAGAGAATGGCATTTTCCAGTGCATCCAGGGCTCGCTGGGCACCCTGTTGGGTGGATATGGAATAGCCGGCATCCCCTTGAAGGCCGATACCACTGACATGCTCTCTGTTAGCAAAATTACCTACGCCCAACGCCGAAGCCGTGGAGTTGCCGATGGCAATATAGTAATAGTCTTCGCTGCTGTCGTTGGATGGTCCAAAGTGTACTTTCAGGGGGCCTGTTGACTGCAGGCCAGAGCCAATATGCCCTGCCCCCCAACCGTGAGGATTGCCAGCAGCGTCCGTACTACCTGCAACGCCTCCTCCCGATAAATTCCCATTCAGGAGATAAATACCATTAAACTTCGTGGCACTCGCGATTCGGGTGATTTCCGAGGCCATGGCCTGATACTCGGAGTCAATGATCAGCCGCTGGTCCGAGTTGTAGGTGCCTGTGGCCGCCTGGGTGGCCAGTTCCTTCATCCGGATCAGCTTTTCGTCGATAACGGCCAGGGCGCCGTCAGCGGTCTGGATCATCGAAATGGCGTCGTTGGCGTTGCGGACACCCTGGTTCAACGAGGCGATCTCCGCCCGCATCAACTCACGAATGGCCAAACCGGCGGCGTCGTCGGCGCCGCTGTTGATTCGCAGACCGGATGAAAGGCGTTGGGTGGATGTGGCCAGAGCGCTATAATTGCCACCCAGGTTTCGGGCCGCGTTCATGGCCATGAGATTGTTGTTAATACTTAACATAGCACTTCCTCCTTGCAATATGTTGGCTTCCTTGCCTGGGCGTCAAACCGTCCATCATGGACATGATCCGCACCCGCCGCGGGTGGGGCCGCCCAGTATTTGACTACTGTATCGACGGATGAAGAAAAAACTTTAGGGCGGAATCGAAATGCACGAGATATTCAGATCATCTCTCTCCGTCACCATAAGGGTTGTTTGGGAAAAGCTTACCGTATCTGATAATCCGGAAGGCAAGGCAGGAAGTGATTTGCAAAAAAGAAGCCGTTTCGCAGGTTCGCTAAAAACTCAATCTGTTCACCCAACCTTCCGCTTCTTCCGATACGTGGCCAGCCAGGAGTTGAGCCGCGGTTCCTGGCCTTGAAGTTTGGGCTCGTAGAAGCGAAGGTTGACTTCGGCGGGGAGGTAGTCTTGTTCCACCCAGGCATCGGGGTAGGCGTGGGGGTATTTGTAGCCGCGGCCGTAGCCCCATTCCTTTTGCAGGGCCGAGGAGGCGTTGCGCAGGTGCAGGGGAACGGGCCGTGGGCCGTGGGCGCGGATTTCCTTTTGGGCGGCCAGGTAGGCGGCGTAGGTGGCGTTGCTCTTGGGAGCCAGGGAGAGGTAGACGGTGGTTTCAGCCAGGGGGATAAAGCCTTCGGGCATGCCCACGAATTCCACGGCCTGCTGGCAGGCCACGGCCAAGCCAAGGGCCTGGGGATCGGCCAGGCCGACGTCCTCGGAGGCTGAGAGAATCAGGCGACGGCAGATGAAGCGGGGATCCTCGCCGCTTTCCAAGAGACAAGCCAGGTAGTAGAGGGCCGCGTCCGGGTCGCTGCCGCGGATGGATTTGATCAATGCGGAGGCAAGTTCATAGTGGGAGTCGCCCTCCCGGTCCCCGCGCAGAACCACTTCGGGCAAGGCTTGACGCAGCTTGTCCTCGGCCCATTTTTCCGGCGACAGCTCCGCGGTGAGTTCCAGAAGGTTGAACAAGGTCCGGGCGTCGCCGTTGGACAAACCGGCAAGAATTTCCAGGCTGGTCTCGGGAATGGCGGCCTCGAGGCTTTGGGCTCCGCGATTGGCCAGGATGGTCAGTTCCTGACGGTTCAACGGTCGCAGGCGCAGGACATGCATACGCGAGAGCAATTGCTTGGTCACGCTGAAAGACGGGTTTTCCGTGGTGGTGGCCAGCAGGGTGACTTCCCCGCTCTCCAGGATGGGCAGGAAGAAATCCTGCTGGGCCTTGGAAAACCGATGCAATTCGTCCAGCACCAGGATTTCCATGTTTTCCAGCTTCTTGCGCAGGTTGGCCAGTCCCACCTCCGGAGCACTCAGGCGCAGATAGGGCTTGTTGCGGGAGGTGGCCAGAAGCAGAGCCAGGGTGGATTTGCCGCAGCCCGGAGGGCCGAAAAGCAGCAGGCTGGGCATGCGCTTGGCTTGAAACAAGGCGTGCAGCCTGATCCGTAAATGATCCTGGCCGACAAAGTCCTCCAGTTTGGTCGGCCGGATGGCCGCGGCCAGGGGTTGCTGGAAACTCATCGTCCCTCCTTGTCGTCCCTGGAGAAGGGGGAAGAGGAAGGTCCCTCGGCACCTTCCCGATCAGCCGCTTCATCGGACGCCGTGTCGCTAGAGGAAGTAGACTGGTCCTTTTCGCCCGGCTCCGGAACGATCACTTCCACCTCTGAGAAATCGTAGGCAATATCTCCGGCGACCTCGAAGGCCTCCGGCTCGTTTCCGCCGTTCTTCTCCATGGGATCTCGCTCCTCTCCAACCGGCTCCGGAAAAAAATCTTGGGGCAGCAGATCCTGGGGCAATTCGATCTCCCAGACTGGCAGGCTTTCTTCGTTGGTTTCAGCTCCCTTGGAAAAACCGGGTTTTGCGTCGTCAGCGTGGCCGGTTATCGCCGCGTCGGCTTCTTCGGCTGAAACGACTTCAACATGGGGGGGGGCGGCCTCAAGGGATATATCCTCCGTCACGTCCAACTCGATCCGTGTATCCAGCGGGGCGACCTCGAAATTCTCTTGGCTCGATGCGGCAACGGAAGCAGCGGCAATCTCTTCGGAAACAGGAGGAATGTCTTCGGCAAGCGATAGTTCGGGATTTGTGACGGGAGGAGGCGTTTCCGCATGTATCAGGGACTTTTTATGCGGCGATGAGGCGATATCCGCCGCTTGTTCCTCGAAAGCGAAGTGTTCGGTGGTTCCGGCACCTGGTTCGAAAGCCATCGGCTTCGGGTTGGTTGAAGGCCCCGGTTCCGGCTCTGCTTCCGGTGGCTCGGAGGCGGAATCGAGCAGCCATTCATGTCCGGCTGATTGGAGCCAATTCAGGTTTAGGTCCGTGCGAATCGACTGCCAGTCGTAGCCGCATTTGGGACAATTCGCCAAGTGGTCGAAACTGGTATGCTTGCATTTTGGACAGTACATGGGGGCAGGCTCGCGGCGATGAAGGATTGTTGAAGGGAGTGTCAGACGTCAGGATTTTCTGGGGCTTCGGAGGCTTCGCCCTGGATGCGCCAGTAGCAAAGCCCGAGGCAGAGCAGGGCGGCGGTTTCCCAGCGCAAGGTGGACCGGCCCAGGGAGCGGGGCAGATAGCCGTTGTCCATAAAGGCTTGCGCTTCGCCTTCGGTCAATCCGCCTTCCGGACCAAGGACCAGGACCGTGGGGTCGGAACCTGGAAGTTGTCCGGGATCGAACAGGCCGCTCAAGGAAGCGTTTTCCCAGATCAAAAATTTTCCGGCCTCCGGAGTTGTTTGGGGAGAGGCGTGGTTGGACAAGCTGGAGCACAGGCGGATCACTTCTTCGGGTCCTCCGGGAATGGTGGTGATCGTGGGCAGCCAGGGATTGTCGCATTGCTTGGCCGCGTTGACCAGGAGATCGGTCCAGCTCTCCTTGGGTTGGTCCGGAACCTTTCCTTGACTGCGCGAGGCCTGCCAAAAAATCAACCCCGCGGCCCTCAGCTCCACGGCTTTTTCCAGGATCAACCCACGACGTGAAGCCTTGTTCCAGCCCAGGGCCAAGTGGATTTCCCGTCGCGGACGTGGAAACTTTTGCTGATCGAGAAGTTCCAAGCCGGCCGTTTTACGGTCCGCTGTTCGCACGAGAAACGTGCCGGTCCGTCCCTGACCGTCGAAAAGCCGCACGGTGGTTCCGGGACGAGTGCGTAAGACGGTGAGCAGATGGTGGGCTTCCGAACCTTCCAGTTGAAACGGTTCCCGCCATTGGTCCGGGGCTAGATATAGGGATTTCACGGCTTGGTGCGGAAAATCCGCCTATAGTTTTATTCGGGCGGTCCCTTGAGTGTAAAAAGGCAGGGTGGTGCGCCGTGCGGGCAACTCGGCCTTCCCGGTCCGGATCATGAATTCCGGATCATCGGCGAACCGGGTGTCCACGTAGGCCAGGGCCACTGCGTGTCCCAGGGACGGAGCGAAACTGCCGCTGGTGACCCGGCCTCGCGCGTCTCCGGATGTGCTGTAGACCATGTCTCCGTGGCGGGCGCTACGCCTGCCGGGGATGAGTAGCGGAATCAGGCGCTCCCGGACGTCCATCTGGCGTTCCTTGCCCACATAAGGGGTAGGGGAGGTGAGCAGGGCGGCGTACCCGGCCTCGGCCGGAGTATGATGCTCGTCCAGGTCCTGGCCGTACAGCGGCAGGCCCATTTCCAAACGCAGGGTATCCCGGGCGCCGAGTCCGGCCGGGCGCGCCCGGTCGTCTTGCAGGCAGGCTTCCCAGAACGCGAGAGCCGATGATGTCGGC
Organism: Desulfonatronum sp. SC1; assembly: GCF_003046795.1. NCBI lineage: Bacteria > Pseudomonadati > Thermodesulfobacteriota > Desulfovibrionia > Desulfovibrionales > Desulfonatronaceae > Desulfonatronum > Desulfonatronum sp. SC1. The sequence goes on from NZ_PZKN01000002.1 coordinate 139,854, forward strand.
AGATAGACTTCATACCCCAGCTCGCCGGTGTACCCTGTCCGGCTGATCAGAACGTCTTCGCCCTGAAACCGGTGGTGGCGAAAGGAGAAATATCCCAAGTCCCGCCAATCCCCCGGCACGACGCTTTGCAGCGCCTCCAGGGAAAGCGGACCTTGCAGGTCAATCTTCGCGGTCTGCTCCGAAACGTCCTCCAGAACCACCGTGGAAGGCAGGAGGTTTTTGATCCACTCCCGGTCATGGTCGATCCGGGCGGCGTTGACCACGAGCAGGAACCTGGTTTGCTCCAGCCGGTAGATGATCAGGTCGTCGAGAATTCCACCCTGTTGGTTCAACAGAAACCCGTACCCGGCTCTGCCTGGGCGCAGTTTGGGAAGATTGAGGGTTACGACGCGACCCAACGCTTCTTCCGCTTCCCCTCCGGAGACCAGAAACTCCCCCATGTGGCAGATGTCGAACACGGAAGCCCTTGTTCGCGTCTGTTCATGTTCGGCCAAAATCCCGGCGGCGTATTGCACCGGCAGATCCCATCCGGCAAACGGAACCATCCTGCCCTGATGGGCCGAGTGCCAGGCATGCAGTGGCGTCTTAAGCATCACGAAACCTTTTTCTCTCTTTCTTTTTCCGGCGCGGGATCGCGAGATTCCGGCCGTTGCTTGCGAATGCCGCGCAACTCGTCCAGCAATCCCACCAATCGGCGGAACTGGGTTTTGACCCGCAGACCGTAGGCGCTGGCTTCGTCGTCCTTGAGCTGGACGTAGCGTTTATTCAGATAGGCATTGCCCAGGACCCGCTCGCACAGGTTGACGACCCTGTCCATCAACCCATCGAAATACGGATGGATTTCAAATTTGAAGTCGTGCAGGATGTCGTTCATCTGTTGGAGCATGTCCAGCCAGGAGAGAGGCTGGCCCTTGCGGAAGCGCTGGGTCAGATCCTCCAGGATGCGAACCTTGCGGGCTTGCCGGATGTAGGAATACTGCGACCAGACATCGGTGTACAGCCCCTGGTGTTGCTTGAAGATATCCGTATTGTTCGGGTCGAAAAGGTACCCGTCCAAAACCTTGACCACCCCGGAATAGAACTCGTCGCTGTATCCGATGATCCTGCGCTGGTGCTTGGACAGCCAGGCAAACAGAAACTTCAGCCGTTTTTCATGAGTGTCCGTGTTTTCCACGACCTCCAGCTTCTTGAAGCGGATCGACCCGGCGAATTCGCCCTTGACGATATCGTTCAGCTTCAGAAGCATGTTGGAAATATCCTTGATCACGTTGGCTTCGCAGCAGACCTCTCCGGTCAGGGGGTGGATGATTTCCTGGCGCAGAACGGAGAGCGCCCGGTCCTGGCGGACGTTGTTTCGGTCGTAGCGATGCTGGCGGTAGGTCACCCTCAGGATGACGACCTGTTTTTGGGCGTCGACAAAAGCCCCCTGGTCTCCAAGATGGTTGATCAGGTCAACCTGGTCGGGGTCGATCCGGACCAGGGCGATCTTGTCCACATGCGGATAGGATTTGGCCTGTGGCGAGGAGTGCAATGTCGTGATGGTCCGGTCCGACTGTCCGAGGACGCGAATCAGGAAATCCTCGCTCAGTTTGAAGAGACGGCGCGCGAACAGGGCGGATGAGGTTCTGCGCTCGGAAACAATGGCAAATCCGTACAATTCCATCAAAAATTGATAGACGAAGTTGCGGTGTCGTTCGTAGCAACGGTTGTCGCCGACCTTGAACTTGCCGATGCGCAAGCCAAAGCGTTTCAGTTCCGTGTCCAGGTCTGAAGGGAAGGAGGCGTTGATTCCCGAAAAGATAAATGGTCCTTGAGGAAGCTGGGAGAAAACATGCCCGCGCTCCATGCGCAGCAGGAAGGACAGCGCCCGCGGGTAATGCTCCAATGCCGTCAGATTCTGCTCGGAGAAATAGAACTGAAACTCGTCGTGCATCTGCCTGGGCAGGCGGTTTTGGAAGGCCAATTGATTTTGGCGGGAGATCTGGATTTCCAGGGGGCAGACGGACTGATCGTCCTGATCCAGGTGTTCAAAAGGGGAGTGCAGGATGTCGAATTGAAAAATTTCCTGGAAATAGGAGAGGGGTCTGGCCAGAGCCACCAGGCTGAACCCGGGCAAATGCTTGTATTCGAAGATGTCTACGTCAAAGGAGGGAAGGAGTTCCCTGGCTTCGACAAGAGGGTAATTGGTCGTTTCAAAATAAGGTTTTATCAAGCAATACTTGACATGCACCATGTCCAGAAAACGGCGCAAATCGGAAAGGGTGCCGAACTCCGGAAGGCCTTCGAACGTCCAAGGGTCGGCCCAGGCAATATCCTGGGCTTGAGAAAACGCCTGCTCCCAGATAATGCTCATGGCGAGAAGGGCGTTTGATCGTGGTGGAGAAAAAAGAGGCGCTTTAACTGCTTCATTCTCTTAACTGCTTCATTCTCATGTGCCTTCCATGCAATTCGTATACATTTTGAAAGATTATCCGAGTTTTTGTTAAAAAACAACATGTGGCCGTGTCACTCGCAGGGCCGATTTGTCCTCCCAGCAGGCTTGTCCCGACACCAGCATCAATATAATTATATTTTTCAAACTATTGAATCCAATACCTAAAGCAAAACACAAATAATACGCATGCGCACGATCCTTTATGAAACACTGGCCGCCCTTGGGCAGCACGCTGACTTTCGGCATGTTCAAGTCATGGGCGCAGGCCTTGGCCGACTGATTTGGGCCTTAGTGCCGTCACGACGCAGGCTGGCCACGACCGCCATCATGGAACGTCTGGGGCTGGACCCAGCCCAGGCAAGAGCCGCGGCTCGAAACAGCTTTCTACACAACGGCCGATCTTTTCTGGAAATCCTGCTGTGCCGCAGGATCGATTGGCGGTTCGTCCGGGATAGGTTGATTATCGATGATCCGGAACTCTTCCGAGAAACCCTTGATAAACTGCGGGGGCGGCCCTGCGTGGCAGCCACGGCGCACCTCGGTGCCTGGGAACTTATAAGTGGGCTGCTGCACCTGATAACCCCCCAGGAACACAAGCAAGTGATCGTCAAAGCTACCCACGATCAATATTTGTATTCCGTCATTCGGCGAATGCGCAGCCAACCGACGGTGCGCGTCGTCGAGCACGAACAAGCCGTGCCCAAGGTATTGCGCAACTTGAAGCAAAATGGCTTGAGTGGCTTTCTCGTGGATCACAATTGCCGGAGGGAAGAAGCGGTTTTTTTGCCGTTTCTGGGACGAGAAGCCGCGGTCAACATCGGCCCGGCCTTGCTGGCCTTGCGGGCCAAGGCCTTGGTCTGGCCGGCTTTTCTGGTTCGTGAGCCTTCGGATAAGTTCCGACTCGTTTTTGAAGCGCCGTTGGACGTCCAGAGCATACCCGGAGATCGCCATGAAAAAGTTGAAGCCATTGCCCGGTTCTACACCCAGGCCGTGGAGCGAATGGTGCGTCGTTATCCTGAACAATGGTTCTGGATGCACAGGCGCTGGAAAACGCGTCCCGAAGGAGAGGAGAACGAGGCGGGGGGCTACGATTCATCTACGGAGGGGTAGGACGCCAGTCCCTCCGAAGCACGTTGAAAAACTCAACACACATCAAAGTTTACATAATTTACATTATGAGCCACAAATCCATCCCTTAAGATTATTCATTGTTTGTGAGAAGATTCCTGCTTGAACTTTTTATCAGGGTCCTCTTCGGCCTGTTGATCGTTTCCACGCTGGAGAATGGGAATTGTAACTGCGGATTACATGTTGACTGGATACCAGCCTGTGCCGGTATGACGAATTGCGTGCCGCGTTGGCGAGTTCTCTGCCCGGAGTTAATGAGCATAGGACTGGCTGTCACCGCTTGGCCAGAAAACAAAAAAGGAGTTACAGCTGAAAGCTGTAACTCCTTGACTTTATTTGGCGCGCCAGGGAGGGATCGAACCCCCGACCCTCGGCTTAGAAGGCCGATGCTCTATCCAACTGAGCTACTGGCGCAAAGGGTTTATATTTACTGTAAGTTCTTGGACTTGGTCAAGGGCGGCGATGCGTTTGTCTTGACTGGACCTGATAGTCAGCGTGGGGCGCAGCTGCTTCGTGTCTCGCTCTCGGCCCGGACCATGAGCAAGACGGCGAAAATGATCAGCGCTGCTCCCAAAATACCGAGATAGCCCAATCGTTCGCCCCACCACGCAAAGGCGACCAACGCGGCCACGACGGGTTCAAACGTGGCCACCACCGAGGCCCGAGTGGCTTCCAGGCGGCGGAGTCCCGCGCAATAGGCCAGGAAGGCTCCATAGGTGGAAACAAGGGCCAGAGCGGACAAGGCCGTCCAGGCGACAAACGTCTTCTCGTGAAAGGTCACGAAAGGATACAGGGCCATGGCTCCGATGGGCAAGGCGACAACCATCACAGTAGCCGCGGAGTACTTGTTCAAGTATCTCTTTCCGAAAATATAGTAGAGGGCATAGGTCAATCCCGAAAGCAGACCATACCCCACCGCCGCCGGACTCCACAGACCGTCACGCAGAGCGGTCATGCCGTCCGGGCCGAGGCTGACTCCCAGGACGCCCAACAACGTCAGGCCCACGGCCAGTATCTTGATGCGTCCCAGTGTTTCCCCGAGAAATAGCCAGGCCAGCAAGGCCACCCAGGCCGGCGCGGTATAAAGCAGAACCGCGGCGACGGAAGCGCCGCCAAGATCCACGGTCTTTTGGAATGCGCCGTAAAACAGTCCGACGCAAACCAGGCCGAAGAAGAAAAAAGCAGGTAGATCGGCACGATGGACTTGCCACTGTCCGCAAATCGAGACATGAATCATGAAGAGCAACGCTCCCAGGGTCGCTCGCCAGAAGGCCACCTCCAGCGGCGTCAATCCTTGCTGAAATGCCAGCAAGGCCAAGGGGCCGATCATCCCCCAGAGAGTTGCGGCCAGAAGAACATAGGCGTAGCCTGCCTTGGATTCCACCGGCGTCATTGCTTGTCATCGCCTTTCGCGTCGTCAGCATAGCGCCGCCCTGGACACTCATTTAGTCCTTCAAGTATCTCTTTAATCATCATGGTCGCCCGAGCCTCCGGGTCTGCCGCGTTATTATGCGTATTGATTGTCATTTCCATACAAGCCCACACTCCCGCTGCTCTCTCGTCAGCCCGAAAACCGCGTGTGAAGTAGCCGTTTCCAGGGGGCTGGACGCCCTGCTCTTTACGGAACACGGCGTCTACTGGGATCAGGACAGCCTCGACGCCCTGCAGTCCGCAAATCCGAAGTTAAAGCTTTACACTGGAATCGAAATCGAACTGACGGAAGGGTATCATGTCGTGGCGTTCGGGGCTCGTTTGCTGGATCGCTCCGTTCCGCCACTCTCCCTCTCCGAACTTAACCGCCTCGTCGCCCCTGAGCGCGACAACACGTTTCTCTTCGTCGCGCACGCCTTTCGCTACCAGCCGTATTCAACCCCCGAACTGGAGCAAATTCTGGGTTGTTGCGACGGAATGGAAATGCGGTCAATCAACATCCTGCGCGACCATGCCGTAGCGCACCCCACCAAGCTCGTGTCGGCGGACCATGCCCTCTACGAACACTCTTTACAAGCGTACAACCTTATTCCGGTGTATAACTCCGACGGCCACGACGAAGACAGTATCGGCCTGATTTCCAATGAATTGACCGGCGTCTCCCCTCCGTCGGACGAGACAGCCCTTGCCCGTCTTTTCAAGAGCAGCCACCCCGTTGAATTGCAGGACCGCCAACGGCTCGCCAGACATGCCCTCCTGGGCCTCAACTTGTGAATTTTTTTAAATTCGCAAACGGTCTGACCCGTAAAAGTTCAAGCTCTTGTTTAAGGAAAGCCGTAACCACTTAGCAAAGCCAGAGAAAAGACCTGGATGCTGGCTTACGCCGGCATGACGTCTCGTACCATGTCGTTTCCCTGTTAGTCATATACCGACGAAGGCCGATGCGTTTCCGGCTATCCAGTCCGAAATGTCGCGGACGAGCTGAATAATTCGAAAAAAACCGATCTTAATTCGCCGCGGCCTGAACCCGGTTGCGGCCGGTGTCCTTGGCTTTGTAGATAGCACCGTCCGCGGCGTCCACCAGGGCCAAGGGGGAAGTGTCCACGGTGGCGAAGCCTGTGGCGTGGCCCAGGGAGACGGTCACGTGGTTCGCGACCGGGGAGTGCGCGTGGGGGAGCTTGAGGTTGGCGACGGCCTCGCGCATGGCCGAGGCGATTCTCTCGGCCCCCTGGGAGTCGGTCTCCGGGAGCAGGGCCGCGAACTCCTCGCCGCCGTAGCGGGCGACCATGTCCGCCGGGCGTTGAACCACGGAGCGTAACGCCCCGGCCACCTGCTGCAGGCAGATGTCTCCGGCTCCGTGGCCGTAGTTATCGTTATAGTGCTTGAAATGGTCGATATCGACCATCACCACGCTGATGGGCAGGGCGTTTCGGGATGCGCGCTTCCATTCATGCTCCAGGCTTTGATCGAAACTGCGGCGGTTGGCGATTCCGGTCAACCCATCCACCAAGGCCAATTTTTCGAGCATTTCCGTACGAATTTTTAGCTGAATCTGGGTGCGCACCCTGGCTTTGACCACCGGGATGCTGAACGGCTTGGAGATATAGTCCACGGCCCCGAGATTCAGCCCCAGGGCCTCGTCTTCGCTGGAGCTTTTGGCCGTGACGAAGATAACGGGAATGTTCTTTGTTTCCGGGACGTTTTTGAGCCGCCGACAGACTTCGTATCCATCCATCTCCGGCATCATGACGTCCAGCAGGATGATGTCCGGCGGGTCGTCGGACGCGGCAATGGCCAGAGCCTTTGGGCCGTTGGCGGCGATGCGCACCCGGTAGTCCGCTCGCAGGGCTTCGGCTAGCACCTGGATGTTGACGGGAACGTCGTCCACGATCAATACGGATCGGAACTCCTGGGATTCGGACATGCGTCATACTCCTTGTTCCGGTCGCGACGACACGGCGGTTCGCATCGCCTGGAGGACGGCGAAGGCGGAATCGTAATCAAAGCGTTCCAGACATCGCCGTGCTTCCTCCATCAAGCCCCGCTCTCCTCCGGCCAAGGCCCGTTCCAATCGTTCCAGGACGGCTTCCTCCACCAAGTCTCCGCTTTCCACCAAACGGATTATCTTGTCCAGGATTTCCAGGGAAACCTCGGGGTCCAGTTCTCCGGAACCATCTGAATAAACAGGGATATCCGGCGAGCAGACATCGGCGGTGGAAGCCCCTGGTACCGGCTTCGTCGCCGAATCGGAGCGTCCGGCGATCCATTTGGCCAGAACGGTGAACAATTCATGGGACTCAATGGGTTTGGCCAGATAGTCGTCCATGCCCGCGGCCAGACAGTCCTCCCGGTCTTGAGCCATGGCCCCGGCTGTCATGGCGATGATCGGAATATGGGGTTCACGATCGTAGGGGTCAGGATTCAGCGGTTCACGGTTCACGGTTGTTTCCGTGGTGTCGTCGGAATGGGTTGCAATTGGCGCAACTCCGTCGGGCGCATCGCGGTGCGCCCCTACACCAATACCGATATTCGCCGTTTCTCCAACCGTTGAACCGTTGAACCGTGAACCGTGAACCTCCGCTGCGCGGATCCGCCGGGTCGCCTCCAGGCCGTTCATTACCGGCATTTGGACGTCCATGAGCACGGCGTCGAATCGGTTGGGCCGGTCGGCGTTCTCCACAATCTCGTCCCCGAAAGTCCCTTGCATCGCCTGAACAGCCTCCAACCCATTTCGAGCGACAACGACACGCAGTCCAGCCTGCTGGAGGTGTTCCCGGGCGACTTCCTCGTTGATGGCGTCATCCTCGACCAACAAAACCCGCGCCCCCCGAATGGAGTTGACCAAGGTCCGGATATCCGGAGGGCTCGCGGCGGTGCAGGGAGTGGAAGATAGGTCGGATTCCGATTCCGTGGCGGGTAGAAAGCTCGCGGTGAGTACAAAGGTGCTGCCCCGGCCTGGAACGCTATCAAAGACCAGGTTGCCGTTCATCATCTCGGCCAGGTGTTTGCTGATGGCCAGTCCCAGTCCCGTGCCGCCGAACTTACGGTTGATGGACGTGTCGGCCTGGGAGAAAACGTTGCAGAGCCGCTCGCGCTCCTCGGGCTTGATGCCGATGCCCGTATCCTTCACGGAGAACCGGAGCCGAACCTGCTCGGCGTCCCGGCGCTCCAGGCCGACGAGCAGTTCCACCCCGCCGTGTTCCGTGAACTTCACGGCGTTGTTCAGCAAATTGGTCAGGGCCTGTTCCAGGCGCAGTGAGTCGCCCACGAGACTCCGGGGAACATCCGGTTCCACGTAAAAAGAGAGCGTCAGCCCCTTTTCCTTGACCGGCGCCTCCATCAGCGCGGCCAATTGATCCAGGGCCTCGTTCAGGGCGAAAAGCCGCTGCTCCAAAACCATCCGTCCGGCCTCGATCTTGGAAAAATCCAGGATATCGTTGAGAATACTTAACAACATCCTGGATGAGCGCAGCACTTTTTGCAGATAGTCGCGCTGCCGAGGTTCCAGTTGGGTTTCCAGGCAAAGCTGGGTCAGGCCGATCACCGCGTTTAGAGGGGTGCGGATTTCATGACTCATGTTGGCCAGAAAATCGCTTTTGGTTCTGGATGCAGCCTCCGCCGTCTCCTTGGCCTGGACCAAAGCAGCTTCAACCAACTTGCGCTCCGTGACGTCCCTGGCCGCGGCGTAAATGCTTCCCCCCTGGGGCTTGGAGCGCCATTCGATCCACCGGTACGAGCCATCCCGCGCGCGTAAGCGATTTGCGAAATACAGCACGTCCTGCTGAGCGGCCAGGTTTGTGCCGACGGTCAGAGTCTGGTCCATGTCCTCGGGATGGACGAAGTCCAGGTACGGTCGGCCCTCAAGCTCCGAAAGCGGATATCCGAGCACATTTTCCCATTCCGGGTTAAGCCGGATAAAGCGCCCGTGGACGTCGGCAATACAAAGCAGATCCAGGGATACGCTAAAAAACCGCTCCAGTTCAACGTTCTTTTTCCGCAGGGCCTCATCCGCCGCGGCCATGCTCGCCGCGACTTGCGCCCGTCGCCGCTGGTTCACCGTGAGCACAAACACGGAGACCACTGTCAGCAGGGCGAACAAGCCACCCAGAGCCAAAAGATGCTCTTTGCAAAGTACCTGGAGAGTGAAGAACCCGCCGAGAACCGCCAGCAGGGCCCCCAACAGCAACCATTCCGTCAAGAAGTGTCGTTTCATGAATTACGACCGCGTGAGGAGTTCGATTCGAGCAGGAACACCGCTTTGCCGTGCACGATTAAAGATGTGAGCGGCCAATTATGATTGATATGTACCAAAAAGTTGCATCCTGAGCACAGGTCCGGACAAAGTCAATCACGGCCTGAATAAACCGTGCATGCAGGTCCGACGACGAACGGGTTGACAGCGGAGCCGGACCTCCATAGGCCTCATCCATTTCCACACTAATAAGATCAGTTCCCCAAATGCCCTCTTCTAACCCCTTGTCGAACGCTTTGCACGCCGCGCAAGACTTCCTGCGCCGCAACATCCTCGCCGCTCGGCAGGTCTGCGCCGTGCTGTTCAAGATTATGATTCCGGTGATGATCGTGATGAAGCTCTTGCAGGAACTGGGCCTGGTAGCCGTGGTCGGCCAGGTGATGGGGCCGATGATGGAACTGTTCGGACTGCCCGGCCCCATGGGGCTGGTCTGGGCCACGGCCATGCTGACCAACCTCTACGCCGCGGCGGTGGTCCTGATTACCCTGCTGCCGGAAGCGCCCCTGACCTCGGCCCAGGTCACGGTCCTGGCGACAATGATGCTCATCGCCCACGGTCTGCCCGTGGAACTGAGCATTGCCCGGCGTTCCGGAGCCCGGGTGCGCGCGCAATTTGTCGTGCGGATCGGTGCGGCCATGCTCTGCGGCTGGCTGCTGCATCTGGGCTATGGATGGCTGAATTGGGGTACGGCGCCGGTCCAGCCGTCCTGGATTCCGGACGCTCCGCCAACGGGCTTGGCGGCCTGGATGCTGCGGGAAATCCGCAATCTGGCGGGGATCGCGGTGATCGTATTGATCATGCTCATGCTTCTGGACGTGCTCAAGCGCCTGGGCGTCACGGACCTGATGATCCGCCTGCTCTCCCCGGTGCTTAAATCCATGGGCATCGGCCGGGAAGCGGGGACCATTACCATCGTCGGCATGACTCTGGGCCTGTCCTACGGCGGCGGGTTAATCATCCACGAAGCCCGCTCCGGACGTATTCCCGCAAAGGACGTCTTCCTGGCCCTGACCTTCATGGGCCTGTGCCACAGCCTGATCGAAGACACCCTGCTGATGCTCCTGCTGGGCGCGGACGTCAGCGGCGTGCTCTGGGCCAGAATGGCCTTCTCCCTGGCCTTCCTCTGGATCCTGGCCTGGGCCGTGGCCCGCCTCCCGGAATCGGTTATCAACAGGCTGCTGATCCGCTCCCCAACGCCCTGAAGATGGCTTGCGTTCCTGTGCAGCCCTGCACGCGACGACTCTCCACCCGTGGCTTTTTCCTGAGGTCGAGGCAAACCGTACTGAACACTTGCAACGAAAACTAGCGACTATTCGCCGGTATGGCCGCGCCGATGGCCGCGGCCACGATGCGTAGCACGCTTTCCTCGGCCGCCGACCAGATTCTGGGGGTGCGCACGGAGTCGAACCCGAGAAAGCCCCAGAAGCGTCCATCCACCTGAATCGGGACCACCAGCAGGCTTTGGATTTCCTGGGCCTCCAGAATGAGCCTTTCTTGTTCCGGAAAATCCTGCACGAATCCCATGATCGAGTTCCCCGCGTTCATTTCCCGCACCCAGCGAGGGGTAAGATCGCAAAGCGGGACGTTTTGCAGCATCGGATTGTCGATCTGCGGGGTCACGTCGGTCCTGGACCATTCCAGAATCTGGCTGGAAAACAGCTTTCCGGTCGATTCGTTCTGGTGATTTTTGAAGATGTAGACGCGGTCCGTATTCGTGCGCAGACCCAGTTGGGTTAAAATGCTCGGAAAGCTCTGGTCCGGACTCGACGAACGTAGAAGCTTCAGCGCGGTCGTCGCCGCCAGTTCCAGAAGCAGATCCCGCTGCTGCAACGCGTCCTCGTCCTGCTTGCGGACGGTGATGTCCCTGCCCACGGCGTAAACGAACTCGCCCATGGCCTGTAGATTCCATTCGATGGTTCGATAGCCGCCGTCCCTGGCGCGATATCTGTTGATGAGGGACCGCACGTATTTGGCGGTGGACAGCTTTTCGAAGGTGGCAACGCTGTCAGTCTGGTCTGCCGGGTGAATGAACCGAAGGTACTTATAACCTTCCAGTTCGCTCCGAGGGTAGCCGAGGAGGTGCTCCCAGGCCGGACTGAGCCGCAGAATGTAGCCGTTTTTTTGTTTGATTACCAATAGATCCTGGGAAATCGAGAAAAAACAGTCCAACTCTTCAATTTTGGCCCGCAGGGCCGCCTCGGTATGGCGCAGTTGCTCCTGGACCGTCATGATGTCCGTAAGGTCGTGGATCGTCACGACCACGCCCACGATATTCCGGTCGTGCCGGCACGGCATGTAGGTCCGCTTCACGAACCGCGGCCCGCGACCATAATCCACCCAGCCTTCGAGCTGGGCCTTGACGCCTCGCAGCAACGCCCGATCAAGGTGGGGTCGGATTTCCTTTTCGAAAAACTCCTCTCCCCAGAATCGGCTGAGAAAATCGGCGTAGCAGGCGCTGTGGAGCTTGCCCGCCGGCACGCCGACAAGCTGTTCATACGCCTCATTGACCACGACGATGGTCCCGGAACGGTCGACAAAGGCCTGGGCGTCCTGGGAGTTTCGCACCATCAGCCCCCAGATGCGCTGAAGATGCTCGGCCTTCGCCTTTTCTTCGGCCTTTTGCTGATATTTTTCCAGAGCCAGGGCCAAATCCTTGCTTCGTTTTCGGACATGATTCTCCAATTCCTCCTGATTGTGCATCAGGGTTCCGGCCAAGGCCGTCATGTCCGTGACGTCCTGGAGGACCAACAGAGCCGCCATATCCATCCCTGATTCGACCTGTCCTTGTTCCACATGGATGGAAACGGTTCGCGTCCCCAGGGACCTGGCTTCCACCCGAATCAGGATGGCACCTTCACGTCCTTGCCCGAACCCTGATTTGGCGTACTCGACGAGTCGTCGCACCTCGTCATGCTTTTCCGGAGACACATGTTTCAGAAAACGCTTCAGGGTTGGTTTGACGGAAAAAGGCGGATACCCCAACAAGTCGAAAACCGAAGCGCTCCAGCGCATCCTCCTTGCCTCGTCGCCCAGGGTCCATACGCCGATCCTCTTGAGAGCGCGGATATCCTTGCGCCAGGAACGATCCTCCTCAGAAGATGAGACTGTTTTCGAGGCCGGGGAATGGTCGGGAGGTTCCTGGTCCGGAAACAGGAACAGATTGACCATGCTGACGTCCAACACCTGAGAGAACTTTTCCTGCACAGCGAAGGACGGTGAGGACGACCCCTGTTCGATGCGGCTGATCTGACGCGGACTCAATCCCACCTTGGCGGCCAGTTCGGCTTGAGTCATGTTCCGCAAGGTTCGCAAATAGCGCAGGCGCGCGCCGAATCGGCGCGCTGTGATGGTGGGTTCAGGCATGTTCTTGTTTTTTGGAGTTCACAAAAGAATCATCCGGCTGGATGTCGCCGATCAGGCGACACCTTCCAGCCGGATGATTCTCAAGCGAGACGCGATGAACCGTTCCTTCGCGGTCGTCAACGACCGCGAAGGAACGGTTGACGCGTATCAGGCTTGTTTCAGTTGCCGGACCAACTCCCGCAGTTCGTTTCCCTGCCTGGCCAGTTCGGACACGGCTTCGGCCGACTGGTTCATGACCTCGCTGGTTTCCGAAGCGATCCGGTTGATGTCCTCCACCCCGCGGTTGATTTCCTCACTGGTGGCGGACTGTTCTTCAGCCGCCGTGGCGATGGACCGGACCTGATCCGCGGCCTGCTCGGCCAAACCCAGGATTTCTTTCAAGGCTTCGCCCGACTTGTTGGCCAGTTGCGTGGCGTCCTCAATGGCGGCCACAGACTGATCCATGCCCTGAATGTTGTTCCGGGTGCCCTGCTGAATGGCGGAGATGGCTTCGCCCACTTCCTTGGTGGCATTCATGGTCTTTTCCGCCAGCTTGCGAACCTCGTCGGCCACCACAGCGAAACCGCGACCCGCGTCTCCGGCCCGGGCCGCCTCGATGGCCGCGTTCAGGGCCAGGAGGTTGGTCTGGTCCGCGATGTCCTCGATCACGTTCATGATCCGTCCGATTTGCTCGGCCTGTTGGCCCAACTGGCTGAGGTTGTTCTTCATCTCTTTGGCCTGGCTCTGAACCTTGTTGATGGCGACGACCGAGTCGCTGACCACTTTCGCGCCATCCTCGGCCTTGGTCCTGGCCTGATCCGAGGCCTCGGCGGCCTGGGAGGCATTCTTGGCCACCTCCAGAACCGTGGCGTTCATCTCCTCCATGGCCGTGGCCGTCTCACCGGTGCGGGTCCGCTGCTCCTCCGCGCCCCGGCTGGCCTGCTCCACTTGGGCCGCCAACTGTTCGGAGGCCGAACCGACCTGCTCCACCACGCCTTCAATGCGCCCGGCGGCCTGGAGCATGCCGTCGCGCTTGGCCTGTTCGGCTTGGCGTTTGGCCTCCTCGGCTTCCTGGGTAGCCAGGTTGCATTCCGCGGCTTTCTGCTCCGCCTCCTTGGTTTTGACGTCGGCCTCTTCCATTTTCTCGATCAAGGCGCCGACCATGGACTGAATGCTCCGGTTCAGCTTCCCGACCTCGTCGCGTTGGTCGATGTCGGACTGAGCGTGCAGGTCTCCGCCGGCCACGGCCTGAGCGTATTTCATTAGACGGTTGATGGGTCCGGTGATCCGAGAGGCCAACAGCAGCCACAAGGCCACCACGGCAATTAAGGTCGCCGCGAGTACGCTCCAGATGACCATTCTGCCCTGGCTGTTCGTGGTCCTGATCAGTTCAACATCCTGAAAAATTTCTTCGTCGAAAGTTCCCGCGCCGATGGTCCAATCCCAAGGCGTGAAGTAAGCGATGCTGACGGTTTTCATCCGGGCTTTGAGTTCCCCCGGATTTTTCCAGGGATAGCGATCTTCGGCGAATTCTCCGGGTTTCAAGGCTTTGGCCTTGGCGATCATTTCCTGAATGAAGAACCTCCCGTCAGCGTCCCTGGCCTCCCACACGCTTTCGCCGTCCTGTCCACCGTGCTGGGAGATGATATACTGACCGTTGGAGTCGAGCACGAACACGTAGCCGGTCTCGCCCACAATGATCTCCATGATCTGTCGGCGCAGACTCTCGGCGCTCTCCTCCGGCACCCCGACGTACAGCACGCCCACGACCCGACCTCCGGCGTCCATGATCGGCTCGTAAGCCGTGACGTACCACGCGTTTACCACGAAGGCCCGGCCGATAAAGCGTTGCCCGGCCAACACGCGCTCCAGGACCCGGTTAGGGGTCCCGTCCGGATTGCGCGCCGGAATGTAGGTGCCGATGGCCCTGTTTCCGTCCAGGGTCTCTACGTTGGTGCTCACCCGGAGCATGTCTCCGGCCTCGTTCATGCGTTGGAAAATGGTGGCGGTTCCGCCGACCAGTTCACGGGTGTCGTCGACAATCGGCGAGTAACGTTCCACGTTGGCGTTCTGGCCCAACCAGGTGTCGCCGACCATCATCCTCGGCAGGCGGATATTGATCTGTTCCCGGGAAAATTGATTAATTGCTTGCCATTGCACGGTTTCCTCCGCGAAATGCACTCGGCCGGTCCGGCGCAGAATGTCGCGGGCCACGTTTAGGTCGCTGATGGTCTTCTGCTCCAGCACTTCCTGCATGCTGGTGACCATGGCCACGACCCCGGACACGACGCCCTCATTCTGATTCCTTGCGAGCTGATCCACCGCGTCCGCCGCGATCTCCTCGGCCTGCTCGGCCTTCCACATGGCGATACCCGCGATAAGCAACAGCGGAATGATGGTCGCGGCCACCCCAGCGATGATCAGCTTCATTCGAATGGTCATGTTCTTCACTGGCTTAGTCTCCTTCGTTCGTTAAGTGAACGGATATTCGAACCAACGCGCTTCAGGCCTAGAACAGCTTAAATTCCGGCCAGCATGTTTTGTTCGCCCCGGCTCAACAGGCGATCCAGGTCCAACAGGATCAGTAGTCTGTCGGCCAGCTTGCCCACGCCGTTGATGTATTCGGACTCGATCCCCGAGATGATGGCCGGGGGCGGTTCCACCGTGTTCGCCGGGATGCGCAGTACTTCGGAAACCGAATCCACCACGAAGCCGACGATGACCTTGTTGATCTCGATGACGATAATCCGGGTGTGCTTGTCGTGTTCCTGGGCGGTCATGCCGAAGCGTTTGCGCAGATCGATGATAGGGATGACCTTGCCCCGCAGGTTGATCACTCCTTCCACGAAATCCGGAGCTTTGGGCACCCTGGTGATGCCCAACATCCGGATGATTTCCTGGACCTTGAGGATCTCCACGCCGAATTCTTCTTCCCCGATGTGGAAGGTGACCAGTTGCAGCAGCTCGGCTTCCGGACCTTTTTGAACCAAGTTCTCTTGTCCCATCCTGCCTCCGCGCGTGTTTGTCGCGGCGGGACGTCGTCGCCGACATGAATAATTGTCCATGGCCCGACCGTCCGGGCTCCACACCGTCGTGCCTCGCGAACGCCGCCTCATTGCCGCGGCGTCGCGGATAAGCCTGTCCGCGTTCGTCGATTCGGCAGATCATTGTGATTTTTATAACAAATCATTTAACCAAAATAAATACAAAAGTGAACGACATTCAGTGTCTCATTCTGCCAAGTTTTAAATGTCGTTGAGTTTGCGTTTACAAGCGCTCTCTTGTAAACGACCAAGCGGTTGATCCACGCGCCGTAGCTGTATCCCGCAACCGTATTCGTGACTTGCCACCCTTGACCCCGCGGCTCCCCTAACCGAGCGGCCCGGCGAACGGCCCATCACGAACGGCCATGGTCGCGGCGCGACGCGTTCCCGTTCCAGGTCCATTCATTTCACCATCACCCCAGAACCCGTTTTCGAGACATCCCGACATGCCCAAACGAACCGATCTTCGCCGCATTCTACTCATCGGCTCCGGCCCCATCGTCATCGGTCAGGCCTGTGAATTCGACTATTCCGGCACCCAGGCCCTCAAGGCCCTGAAGGAAGAAGGCTACGAAGTCATCCTGGTCAATTCCAATCCGGCCACGATCATGACCGATCCCGAACTGGCCGATAAAACCTATATTGAGCCTATTGTTCCGGAGGTGGTGGCCAAGATCATCGCCCGGGAACGTCCGGACGCCTTGCTGCCCACCCTGGGCGGCCAGACCGGCTTGAACACGGGGCTGGCCCTGGCCGAATCCGGGGTCCTGGACCAGTACGGCGTGGAACTCATCGGCGCCACCCAGGAGGCCATTCGCAAGGCCGAAAGCCGGGAGGAATTTCGCCAGGCCATGCTCAACATCGGCTTGCAGGTTCCCAAGAGCCTGATCGCCCGGAATATGGACCAAGTCCGCCAAGCGGCACGGGAGATCAGTTTTCCGATCATCGTCCGCCCGGCCTTTACCCTGGGCGGCACCGGCGGCGGCGTGGCCTACAACCAGGAGGATCTGGAATCCTTGGCCGAACAGGGCCTGACCGCCAGTATAAAAACCGAAGTGATGCTCGAAGAGTCCGTGCTGGGCTGGAAAGAGTTCGAGTTGGAGGTGATGCGGGACAAGAACGACAACTGCGTGATCATCTGCTCCATCGAGAATCTGGACCCCATGGGTGTGCATACCGGAGACTCCATCACCGTGGCCCCTGCCCAGACCCTGACCGACGCCGAATACCAGAGGATGCGCAACGCATCCCTGGCCATCATGCGCGAGATCGGCGTGGAGACCGGCGGCTCCAACGTCCAGTTCGCGGTCAATCCGAAAAATGGCGACCTCGTGGTCATCGAGATGAACCCCCGGGTCTCCCGCTCCTCGGCCCTGGCCTCCAAGGCCACCGGCTTCCCCATTGCCAAGATCGCGGCCAAGCTGGCCGTGGGATATACCCTGGACGAACTGCGCAACGACATCACCCGGGAAACCATGGCCTCCTTCGAGCCGGCCATTGACTACTGCGTGATCAAGATCCCCCGGTTCACCTTCGAGAAATTTCCCGGCTCCCAGGACTACCTGACCACGTCCATGAAGAGCGTGGGCGAGACCATGGCCATTGGCCGGACCTTCAAGGAAGCCCTGCAAAAAGGCATGCGTTCACTGGAAGTCGGAGTCACTGGGCTCAGCTCGGATCTTTCTCAGTCCGTCCCGGACCACGAAACCATTCTCAGCGGACTGCGTCTGCCCCACTCCAAGCGTCTGTTCGTCCTGCGCCAGGCCCTGGTGGCCGGACTCAGCGAAACCGAAATCGTGGAGGCCACGGGCATTGATCCGTGGTTCATCCGCCAGATCGCGGAGATCGTCGTCTTTGAGAGCGAACTGAAGCGATTCGCTCTGGCCGAGAACCTCTCCTCGGCCAACCCGAACATGGCGGACATCCTGCGCCGGGCCAAGGAGATGGGCTTTTCCGACGCCCAACTGGCCGCGGCCTGGAAATGGGCCGAGTCGGACATCCGCAAGCTGCGCCAGGATCTGGGCGTCCTGCCCGCCTACAAGCTGGTGGACACCTGCGCCGCGGAATTCGAGGCCTACACTCCCTATTATTATTCCACCTACGAGCAGGAAAGCGAAACTCGTACCAGCGACCGGCGCAAGGTGGTCATCCTCGGCGGCGGCCCGAACCGCATCGGCCAGGGCATCGAGTTCGACTACTGCTGCGTCCATGCTTCGTACGCCCTGCGGGAGATGGGCTTGGAATCGATCATGGTCAACTCCAACCCCGAAACCGTGAGCACGGACTACGACACTTCGGACCGCCTCTATTTCGAGCCCCTGACCTTCGAGGACGTCCTGAACATCGTGGAGACCGAGAAGCCCGAGGGGGTGATCGTCCAGTTCGGGGGGCAGACACCGTTGAACCTGGCCGTGCCCCTGATGCGCGCCGGGGTGCCGATTCTGGGCACCAGCCCGGACAGCATCGACCGGGCCGAGGACCGGGAACGCTTCCAGGCCCTGCTCCAGAAGCTGAATCTCCGCCAACCGGCCAACGGCACGGCCATGACCCCGGACGAGGCCATCGTCATCGCCGGACGCATCGACTATCCGGTGGTGGTCCGGCCCTCCTACGTGCTCGGCGGACGGGCCATGGAAATCGTCTTTGACGAGGCCCAGTTGCGCTCCTACTTCACCGAGGCGGCCCAGGTCTGCCCTGGGCACCCGATTCTCATCGATAAATTCCTGCAACACGCCATCGAAGTGGACGTGGACGCCCTGAGCGACGGCCAGGATACGCTGGTGGCCGGGATCATGGAGCACATCGAGGAAGCCGGAATCCATTCCGGCGACTCGGCCTGCGTCCTGCCCCCGCACACCCTGCCCGAGGAGATCATCGCCGAAATCCGCCGCCAGACCGAAGCCCTGGCCCGGGAGTTGGGCGTGATCGGGCTGATGAACATCCAGTTCGCGGTCCAGGACGGGACGATCTATATTCTAGAGGTCAACCCCCGGGCCTCGCGCACCGCGCCCTTCGTGAGCAAGGCCACCGGCCTGCCCCTGGCCAAGCTGGCCACCCGAATCATGCTCGGCCAGAAGCTGAAGGACCTGGGCATCCCGGACCAGGTTCCACTGAAATACATCTCGGTCAAGGAATCCGTCTTTCCGTTCCGGCGCTTTCCCGGTGTGGACGTGCTCCTGGGACCGGAAATGCGCTCCACCGGGGAGGTCATGGGCATTGACGAGAGCTTCGGCTTGGCCTTCATGAAGAGCCAGCTCGCTGCGGGCCAACGCTTGCCCGAATCCGGCACGGTGTTCATCTCCGTGAACGACGCGGACAAGCAGGACGTCCTGCCCGTGGCCAAAATATTCCAGGAACTGGGCTTCCGCATTCTGGCCACCAAGGGCACCGCCGGCCTGCTTCAGGAACATGGCCTGACCGCGGAGCAAGTCTTCAAGGTCCACGAGGGCCGTCCCCACGTGGTGGACCATATCAAAAACAAGGCCATCGACCTTGTGATCAACACCTCCTCCGGGAAGAAAACCGTGCACGACTCCTCCTCCATCCGGCAAACCACCCTGCTCTACGGCATCCCCTACACCACCACCCTGGCCGGCGCCAAAGCCATGGCCCAGGCCCTCCAGGAACTCAAAGGCCGGGGTATGGAAGTAAAGAGCTTGCAAGAGTATCATCGAGGCTGAACCGAACCGTCGCACTTTGAGAACACAATCGGGATAAACGAATGAAACGAGAATACTGCGGACTCGTCGGCATTTCCGGGCATCCGGAAGCGGCCAGGATGGCCTATTTCGGACTGTACGCCTTGCAGCATCGCGGCCAGGAAAGCGCGGGCATCGTAACCTGGGACGGGATCAAGCTCCGGGAGCAGCGGGGCATGGGCCTAGTGGCCGACGTGTTCAACGAGCGCCATCTGGGCAAGGAACTCAAGGGCTCCACCGCGGTTGGCCACACCCGTTACTCCACCACCGGAGCCTCCCTGCTGCGCAACGCCCAGCCCTTCATGGTCCGCTTCGGGGAATACCGTCTGGCCATCGGGCACAACGGGAACCTAGTCAACGCCCAGGCCTTGCGTCAGGAACTGGAAGAGCAAGGGTCCATCTTTCAGACCACCATGGACAGCGAGGTCATTGTTCACCTGATCGCCCGGAACCTGAACGGCAAAAGCCTGGAAGAAGCCGTCGCCCTGGCCTGCTCCCGGATCCAAGGGGCCTACTCACTGGTCATTCTGGCCAACAACAAGCTCATCGCCCTGCGCGACCCCCTGGGCTTTCGCCCCCTGGCCCTGGGCCGGATGGGCGACGCCTACGTGGTAGCCTCGGAAACCTGCGCCTTCGACCTGCTGGAGGCGGAATACCTGCGATGCATCGAGCCCGGGGAGATGGTGGTCATCGAGGATCACGGCCTCAGCTCGCGGCGCTTCGCCGAGGCCGCGCCTTCCAAGTCCTGCATCTTCGAGTTGGTCTATTTCGCGCGGCCGGACTCCCTGGTCTTCGGCCGGGAGGTCTACGCGGCCCGCAAGCGGATGGGGGAACTTCTGGCCCAGGAAGCTCCAGTGGACGCGGATTTCATCATGCCCTTCCCGGACTCCGGGATGTACGCCGCCGTGGGCTACGCCCAGGCTTCGGGCATGCCCTTCGAACTAGGCATGATCCGCAACCACTACATTGGGCGGACCTTCATCCAACCCTCCCAGGACATGCGGGACTTCGGCGTGCGCGTCAAACTCAATCCGGTCCGCTCGCTGATCAAGAACAAACGCCTGGTGATCATCGAGGACTCCATCGTCCGGGGCACGACCATCCGCACCAGGGTCAAGAAGCTGCGTGAGATGGGGGCCCGGGAGATCCACATGCGGGTCAGCTGCCCGCCCATCCGGCACCCCTGCTATTTCGGCATCGACTTCTCCTCCAAGGGAGAACTGATCGCCTCTAACCATCCGGTTCCGGACATCGCCCGCTACATCGGCCTGGACAGCCTGCACTACCTGAGCATCGACGGGCTGCTGAACTCCGTTGGCAAGGACATGGGCTACTGCCTGGCCTGCTTCGACGGCCGCTACCCGGTTGACGTGGACCCCGCCTGCTCCAAGATGTGTCTGGAGGACAAGTGTTGCGGATAACCTCCGGAGGGCGACGATGACCCAGATTCCGCCCCAGGCTCCTTCTCAGATCTCATCTCAAGACCCATCTCAACCATTGACCCGCGACTGGCCGGCCCTGGCCCGCGAAGTCCTGGATGTGGAGATTGCCGGACTGATTGCCGTGCGTGACGACCTGGGCCGAGGCTTTCTGGACGCCCTGGAGGCCCTGGCCGAATGCTCCGGGCGGGTCGTGGTCATCGGCCTGGGCAAGTCCGGCTTGGTGGGCCGCAAGATCGCGGCCACCCTGAGCAGCACCGGCACTCCGGCCTTTTTTCTGCACCCCGTGGAAGGGGCTCACGGCGACCTTGGCATGATCCGTCCCGAGGATGTGGCCTTGGCCATTTCCAACAGCGGAGAAACCGACGAACTGAACGCCATCCTGCCCGCCCTGCGCTCCCTGGGGGTGCGCGTCGTGGCCCTGACCCGCGACGAGCGCTCCTCACTGGCCGGTCTGAGCGACATCGTGATTAAAGTCGCCGTGCCCAAAGAAGCCTGCCCCTTGGGGCTGGCCCCCACGGCCAGCACTACCGCGGCCCTGGCCGTGGGCGACGCCCTGGCCGTTTGCCTGATTCACTGGAAGCGTTTCGATGCTTGCGCCTTCCGGCGCTGCCACCCGGGCGGCACCCTGGGGCAACGATTGCGGCTGCTGATTCGGGACGTCATGCATCGGGAAAACATTCCAGTGGTCCGAGCCGGGGCTTCCCTGGCCCAGGCCTTGACCGTGCTGAATACCGGCGGCCTGGGCACGGTGGCCGTGCTGGAAGACCACAGCGGCCGTCTCACGGGCATTCTCACGGACGGCGACGTCCGGCGCATGCTCTGTCAGGAACGGCTGGACCCGGCCGACGCGGTGGACGCGGTGATGACCATGTCCCCGCGAAGCGTCCATCCGGACCAAACCGCGGCCCTGGCCCTGGACGTCATGGAGTCCGCGGCCATTACAGTCCTGCCCGTGGTGGACGCCGCTGGCCTCCTCCAGGGCATGGTCCATCTGCACGACCTGCTGGGCAAGGGGGGCGTCAAGTTCGCCCGATAGTTCGCCCGATAGTTCTTCGGGCGAGACCATACTTGCATATGCTCAAAAAGATTCAATGATTACCCAGGCCGAACCAGTCGACATCTGTGCTCGATGCGCCGAAAAATTTCCGACTTGTTGCCGGATTGTTCCCGGCATGGAAGCCTCCTGCATCCCCATCAGCGCGGAGGAACGCTCGCGCCTTACGCTCCACGCCTCTGGGCCGGATGTTCCGGTCTGCGTGGATGAGCCCAATTCCGAAGGCTTCTTGCGGGCCGTACACAAACTGTTTCCTGGTCGCCGCGAACAAATCCAGAAGCTCTTTCCCTCCCGAAACACTCACTCTCGTTTGTCGGTAACCGCGGACGGAAGCTGTATTTTTCTCGACCACTACGGCTGTGTTCTGCCCGTGGAGGATCGCCCCTATTATTGCCGACTCTATCCATTCTGGTTTATTCATTCCAAGCTGTTCACGTTGACCTCGTCGGAATGCTTGGCCGTGAACACCTGTTCGTCAACCTCGGGGCTGTTCGCCCTGTTCAAGACCGATCCATCCGCCCTGCGCGCCCTGCACGATTCCTTGCTGACCGCCTGGGGGCTTTTCGCGGATGAGCCGAGACGGAAATAATGCGCAAACTGCTGATCATTGGCCTTATACTGTTGGTTCTTCTGGCTTTGGCCGGGGCCGGAGGCCTCGTTGGACTGTATGTCTGGGCCGCGCGCGATCTGCCCAGCTTCAAAAAAATCACGGATTACAACCCGTCATTGGTGACCACGGTCCTGAGCCGCGACGACGAGGTTCTGGGCTACTTCTACAACGAGCGCCGTTTTCTGGTGGAGTCCACGGACCTGCCTCCTCACGTGATCCAAAGCTTCCTTGCCGCCGAGGACAGCAACTTCTATCACCATGAGGGCATCGACATCTCCGGGATCCTGCGCTCCCTGATCCGCAACATCCAGGCCCGGGGCATCGTCCAGGGCGGCAGCACCATCACCCAGCAGGTGATCAAGTCCCTGCTGCTCACCCCGGAACGCAGCTATGAGCGCAAGCTCAAGGAAGCCATTCTGGCCTACCGGCTGGAGCGCTACCTGACCAAGGACGAAATCCTGACCATCTATCTGAACCAGATATTTTTCGGGGCCGGGGCCTACGGCATCGAAGCCGCGGCCAGGACCTACTTCAACAAACACGCCCATGAACTGGATTTGGCCGAGGTGGCCCTGCTGGCCGGTCTGCCCAAGGCGCCTTCCGTGAACAATCCGTTGCGCAACGCCGCCGGGGCTCGGTCCAGACAAGTCTACGTATTGGATCGTCTGCAAGCCCTGGGATGGATTTCTCCGGAAGAATACTCGGCGGCCCTGGAACAACAATTGGTCTTCGACAGCGGAAGCGACCCCTCCTGGCGGCGCGGAGCCTGGTATCTGGAGGACGTCCGCCGGGACCTGATTGCCAAGTACGGGGAGGAAAAAGTCTATACCGGCGGGTTGAAGGTCCGCACCGCGGTGGACCTGCGCCACCAGGTCGCCGCTGAACAGGCCATGCGCTCCGAATTGACCGCCCTGGGCAAACGCCAAGGTTGGCACGGTCCCATTGAGCGGCTGACCGGCACGGCGACGGACGATTTCCTGCAAGGCCAGCAGGTCGACATGGACGCCGTGCTGAACGGCAACTGGATTCGGGTCCTGGTCACGGACGTGCGCGCCGACGGCGCGTATGTCCGCTTCGGCCCGTACCACGGATGGCTGGACGTCGCGACCATGGGCTGGGCGCGGACCCCGAACCCGGCTCGGGCCCCGGAGGATGTTCCCCCGGTCCGGGACGCTCAACGCGTCCTGGAGGTCGGCGACGTTGTCTGGGCCTCGCTGCTTCCGATGGATGACGAAAGCCTGGACGAATTGACCCTGGAGTTGGAAGCGAAGAACGCCGAGAAGGTCGATGAATTCGTCCAAGCCTTACTGGGCAGAAAATGGGAGCTGGCCCTGGAGCAGGAACCCACCGTGGAAGGCGCCCTGGCCTCCATCGATCCCGTGACCGGCGACGTTCTGGCCCTGGTCGGTGGTTACAGCTTTCAGCGCAGCCATTTCAACCGAGCCACCCAGGCCGTGCGCCAGCCCGGCTCCACGTTCAAGCCCGTCGTCTACTCCGCTGCCCTGGACCATGGCTACACCGCCGCATCCATCGTGATGGACGCGCCCATCGTCTTCACGGACGCCGCGACCCGCGACACCTGGAAACCGGAAAATTTCGAAGGCCGGTTTTACGGCCCGACTTTGCTCCGTACCGCCTTGGTCAAGTCCCGAAACCTGGTCACCATCCGGGTGGCCCAATCCGTGGGCATCACCAACATCATCCAACGGGCGCGGGAACTCGGCCTGCAAGGCGACTTCACCCCCGACCTCTCCGTCAGCCTCGGCTCCATTCCGGTCAACTTGTTGAACATGTGCCAGGCCTTTTCCGCTTTTGCCCGGGACGGCTCCATCGTGGAACCCAGGACCATCCTTTCCGTGCATACTGCTTGGGGTGAACCGTTGCTGGAAAATGAAATTCACGTCTATCCATCCATATCCGCCCAGAACGCCTACATCATCACCAATATGTTGGAAGAGGCTGTTCGCGACGGCACCGGACGCCGGGCCCGCGCCCTGGGACGCCCGGTGGCCGGAAAAACCGGAACCACCAACAACCACCACGACGCGTGGTTCATCGGCTACACGCCGTATCTCCTGACCGGGGTCTACGTCGGCTTCGACCAACTTGCCCCTCTGGGCCGCCTGGAAACCGGTTCACGGGCCGCGCTGCCCGCTTGGCTGGCCTATCGCCAAGAGGTGGAAAGCATGTATCCCACGCAAAACTTCACCCCTCCCCCCGGACTGATCATGGCTCGGGTCGACGCTGAAAGCGGTCTGCTGGCCGGACCGGCCTGGGAAGGCGAAACCTACCTGCTGCCTTTTATTTCCGGGACTCAGCCCCAGCGGGTGGCCAGTTCGCGAATGAACGGCGGCACGGGGCGGCCGAGTTCGGAAGAAGACCTGTTGCGGCAAATCTTTTAGCCCATGACCCATTGCCATTACATTTTTTTTGTGGCTTGATGCCGATCCGTCACCAATCCCTCAAGGAGCACCAACCATGAGCATAGAAATCGCCAAATCCTTCATCAAGGCAACAACGGAAGTCCTATCCACGATGGCCATGATCACTCCCGTGGCGGGCAAGCCGTACGTCAAGAAGGACAGCATGGCCAAAGGCGACGTCACCGGCGTGATCGGTCTGACCGGAGATAAGACCGGGACCATCTCCGTGACCTTCACGCAAAAATGCGCTCTGGCTGTTGTCAAAAATATGCTGGGCGACGCCGTTGAAGACATCATTTTGGACACCAAGGACGCCGTGGGGGAAATTACGAACATGATTTCCGGGAAATCTCGTCAACTTCTGGCCGAGACCGGGCTGACCATCCAATCCGCCACGCCCACGGTGATCATGGGCAAAGGCCACACCATCCACCATATATCCTCCGAGCCGATCATGGCCATTCCATTCACCACGGATCATGGTGAGTTCACGGTTGAGTTTTGTTTTCAATAATGCGAACCTTTCACGTCGACGGAGCGGAATTGATTTCCCGTGCTTCCCGTCTCAAGTTCATCCGATCATATTGCGGATGCCTCAACCTCAGACTCCGCATTGTCTGAAAACATTTCCCCAGGATGGCGTATCATGCGACTGTTACGTATTTCTTTCTTTTTTCTCATTTTTCTGCTTTTGACCACGTCGGTCCACGCCCGCCTGCACATCAGTCCGCCCTCCGAACTGACGGCCCGCAACTATTTTCTAATGGACGCACGTAGCGGGGCGACCCTGGCGGAAAAAGACGCTGATCTGCGCGTGGAACCGGCCAGCCTGACCAAGATCATGACCGCCTATTTAGTCTTTCGGGAATTGCAAGCCGAGAGGCTCACCCTTGACGAGGAAATACTGGTCAGCGAACAGGCTTGGCGCACTGGGATGACCGGGGCGTCCAGAATGTACATCGATGTGGGCAGCCACGTCACCGTGGAAGACCTGATCCGAGGGATGATCGTCCAGTCCGGCAACGACGCCTGCGTGGCCCTGGCCGAACGGATCGCCGGAACCGAAGCGGCCTTCGTGGACTTGATGAACGCCCAGGCCCTGGCCCTGGGTATGAACGACACCCAGTTCCAGAACAGCCACGGCCTGCCCAGCGAACAAGCGCAGTACACCTCCGCCCGGGACATCGTCACCTTGGCCAGAGAGCTGATCACCAGCTTCCCGGAATATTACGGCTACTACTCGGAACGCAGCTTCACCTACAACAACATCACCCAGCACAACCGCAACCTTCTTTTGGGCCGGGACCCCTCGGTGGACGGCGTGAAAACCGGTTGGACCTCGGCGGCCGGATACAATCTGGTAACCTCGGCCCAGCGCGACGAGATGCGGTTGGTGGCCGTGGTCATGGGCATTGAAGCTTCCAGCTCTCGTGATGGCGGCCGGGCTCGGGCGGATCAATCTCAAGCCTTGCTGAACTGGGGATTTCGGCAGTTTGAAACCGCGACCATTCAACAACCCGGAGATATCCTCGTTGAACCTCGGCTGTGGTTCGGAGCGGTGACCCGCCTGCCCGTGGGCGTTGACACGACGTTCTTCGCTTCCATCCCCAAAGGCAGTCGGGAAAGCCTTCGTCTGGAAATAGCTCTCGAAGAACGGATCGAAGCTCCGGTAGAAGTCGGACAGCCCGTGGGAGAACTGCGGGTCTATCTGGAAGACGACCTGGTTGCTGACCACCCTCTGGTGGCCTTGCGCAGCGTCAAGGAAGGCGGCATCTTTCGCTCTCTCCTGGATACGATTCTGCGCTGGTTTCAGTGAGGTTTCCGAAGGTTCGCTCTCACGAATCAACCTTGAGATCCAACGGTCCCACGATTACTCAGACGGTTTGAACAGTTGTCGTCCCGTGCTTCTTCCCGGCGCATGCCGCTCGCCTCTGAGCCTAAAAAAGTGAACCTCCAGCCCAAGGAGTCGACGTCATGAAAAAAGTGGAGATCATCACTCGACCGTTCAAGTTGGACGACGTGAAAACGACTTTGACCGACCTGGGAGTCAAGGGCATGACCATCACAGAGGTCAGGGGCTTTGGTCGGCAACGCGGCCATAAGGAAGTTTACCGCGGGACTGAGTATCAAGTGGAGTTCACCCCGAAAATCAAGATCGAGGTGGTGGTGGATGACTCGATGCTCGACGACGTGGTCATGGCCGTGCAGAAGACGGCCATGACCGGCAAGGTCGGCGACGGAAAAATTTTCGTCCTTCCGGTAGAAAACGTGATTCGCATCCGTACCGGGGAACAAGGTGTCGATGCGATTTAACGAATGAGCAGAAGGGGAACTACACCGCTTCGTTAACGATCTGTCCGGCGGCCTGCTCCGGGGATCTGGAGGCTTCAGCCAGCTCTTCCTGGCGGCGGATGTCCTGCTGTTGAAGTCGCTCCTGTTCCGCGATTTCCCTGCCCCGCTCTCGCTCCGCTTCGATCTTGGCCGCGGCAACCTGGGCCTGTGCCGAGGAAACGTCCATGGTCATCATCCTTGTTGGATTGTGAATAAGACACTCTACCTACCTTGACCACGATCGGTCAAACCTTGTCTTGCCGACAACGGCGTTGCTCCACCATCCAAGGCCGCCAAATACGCCCCTATCCGCAACACCCGAATCCTTACAGACGGAGGCAACCATGGGCAGAGCACAACCCGTCGAGACCATCAGCGTCCGGGATTACCTGGCCGGTGAGTTGGAAAGCGACGTCCGCCACGAGTATATCGACGGCGCGGTCTACGCCATGGTCGGCGCCAGTGATCGACATGGCCTGATCGCCGGGAACATTTTCGCGGCCCTGCGGCCTCACGTCCGGGGCACGCCATGCCAGCTTTTCATGTCGGACATGAAGGTCCGCATCCAGCTTCAAGGCAAAACCATCTTCTATTACCCGGACCTCGTCCTGTCCTGCGACCCCAAGGACCGGCAACCCTACTTCCGAACCAGCCCGTGCCTGATCGTCGAGGTTCTCTCCGCCTCCACGCGCCGGGTGGATCAGCAGGAAAAACTGGTCACCTACATCACCATCCCCAGCCTGCGGGAATACGTGCTCGTTGATCAGGAGCGCGAACTGGTTCAAGTACATCGCCAGTCGGAGAACTGGGTCGGCCAAATCATGACCTCGGGCTCGGTCCTGTTTGAGTGCCTGAACGTGGAACTGCCGCTGGAACTGATTTACGAAGACGTCCCGCTTCCGGGCACAGGCATTGAAGTCGTCCGGGATCATGACGCTCCGGAATACGGGGAGGACACTGAAGCCCCCCTGCCCTCCCCTTGACGCTCCCGGTCAGGCCTTTTTTACCAGGATTTCCCCCAAGGCTTGACTGAACCGCCGCAGGTCCGCTTCCGTGATCACCAACGGCGGAAGGAGGCGAAGTACCCGATCCTGGGTCAGGTTCAGGACGAAGCCCGATTCTAGAAGCCCACGCCAGACGTCCTGGCCGGGAAAAGCCAGCTCAATGCCCAGCATCAGGCCGCGTCCGCGCACGTCCGTGATCTTGCCTGGATGGGCAGCCTGAACCTCGCGAAACAGGCCCTGGGCCAGTTCGCCAAGTCGCGCGGCCCTGTCGGGCAGGTTGTCCCGAAACAGGATGTCGATCACCTTGGCGGCCACCATGGACGGGACCGGGCCGCCGCCGAAGGTGGTGCCGTGGCTGCCCGGCTCGAACCCCAGGGCCGCCTCGTCGGTGCAGAGCATCGCCCCCATGGGCAGACCGTTGGCCAGGGCCTTGGAGGTGGTCAGGACATCCGGACGAAGCGCGGCATGCTGATGGGCCCAGAATTTGCCGCTGCGGCCCATCCCGGTCTGCACCTCGTCCACTATCATCAGCACGCCCGTCTCCCGGCACAATTCCTGGACAGCGGCAAGGTAGTCGTCAGTCAGGGGCAGCACCCCGCCTTCTCCCTGGATGATCTCCAGGAGCACGGCCGCGGTCTTCGCGGACACGGCCTCCTCCAAGGCGGAGAAGTCCCCGAAGGGTACGGTCTTAAACCCTTCGGGCAACGGCCCGAAGCCGTCCTTAACCTTGTCCTGGCCCGTGGCCGTCAGCGTGGCCAGGGTCCGGCCATGAAACGACCCGGCCAGGGAGATCACCTCGTAGGCTTCGCGCCCCTTGACCTTGCGCATGTACCGACGGGCCAGCTTGATGGCCGCCTCGTTGGCCTCGGCTCCGGAATTGCAGAAAAAGGCCTTGTCCAGGGCGCAGGTGTCCAGAAGCTTTTCGGCCAGGACCAACTGCTCCTCTTGGTAGAATAGATTGCTGACATGGATCAGCCGCTCGGCCTGATCCCGCATCGCGGCCAGCAGCTCCGGATGGGAATGCCCAAGGTTGCACACGGCGATTCCGGCCAGCAGGTCCAGATACTCCCGTCCGTCCGGATCGACGAGAGTACATCCCGAGGCTGAAGCCACGGCCAGAGGATAACGACCGTAGGTCCGGCACAATACGCGCTGTTCGCGCTTCTGGAGCGCGGCAAGAGAAGTTGTCGTAGGCATAATTCGTCAGGTTACTCGTTGCATGTTGATAAAGGACACGAGGCAAAGCCTGCAACTCAATTGTCAGTCCACAGATCTCTAACTTCAGCCCTCAGTTTTTAACCCTCAGCCCTCTCCCTTCCCCCTCATCCCGTATGCCCGAATCCGCCGGCCCCGCGCTGGGTGGCGGTCAATTCGTCCCGGACCGTGAACTCGGCCGGAAAATAGGACTGAAAGATCAACTGGGCAATGCGCTGGCCGCGGGTGATGGTCCGCTCCTCGCCGGAGGTGTTCAGCAAAGAGACGATGATCTCGCCGCGGTAGTCCGGATCAATCACCCCGACACCCTGGCTGACCACCAAGCCCTGCTTTGTGCCCAGCCCGCTGCGGGAGTACACGAACCCGGCGATTCCCGGTCGGCGGATGTCGATGGCCAGACCGCTCGGAACCGCCGTGCGTTCTCCCGGAAGCAAGACTCGTTGTTCTTCGGTAAAACAGGCCATCAGATCCAGTCCGCAAGACCCCGGCGTCGCGCCCCGAAGATCGGAATGGGACCACAGCGGGCTGAGAACGCGAACATCGACTGGAATGGAATGCATGAAAAATTCCTCGGTTTATGAAATGTTTTTTACTGCGTGCCGTCGCGTTGTTTCTCAATAGCCCTTGCGTCCAACCCTCGCAAGTCGTCGGCCACGGCATCAACAGTTTTTGGGGCTGTTTCCATAATACGGCCCTCGACCATTGAACTTTTGGCCGTTCCCTGGCAAAACTCTCAGTCAAGCCGGGGCTTGCCTCGACGCTTCTCCCCGCACCCTCGGCATCGGCCCGCGGGAAACGGGCCTTCCGGAACACTCCCGGCCTTCCCAACATGTTCGATTCAGGAGAACTCCATGAAACCGCTCCGCACCTACAGCGTCATTCCCAAGCTCCCCTCCAAGCTGCACACTTTGTGGGACTTGGCCTACAACGTCTGGTTCGATTGGAACCACGAGGTGACCGGGCTCTTTTCCCAAATCGACCCCAAGTTATGGGCCAGAAGCTACGGAAATCCCATCGCCTTTCTCAATCACCTACCCCAAGCCACCCTGGAGTCCCTGGCCAAGGACGACTTTTTTCTGGAGCGCCTGCGTTCGGTCAAGCACAGCCAGGACATCTACATGGAGCGCAAGAGCACCGCGCTGCCTTTTACCTACAAAGAAAACCAGCCCCTGGTGGCTTACTTCAGCCTGGAGTACGGGCTGAGCCTCTGCCTGCCTATCTATTCCGGAGGCCTGGGCATCCTGGCCGGAGATCACCTCAAGTCCGCCAGCGATCTGAACATCCCTCTGGTGGGCGTGGGCCTGGCCTATCAGCAGGGCTACTTCCGGCAGTACCTGACCGCGGATGGCTGGCAGAACGAACGCTACCCGGACTACGACTTCTCCCAAATGCCCATGGAGCTTGTCCGCGATAAAGATCAAAAGCCGGTCTCCATCAGCGTGGACCTAGCCGGTCAGCCGCTGTCCGCCCAGATATGGAAGGTTCGGGTGGGCCGGATCCAGCTTTACCTTTTGGACTCCAATATCTCCGAGAATCCGCCCCACTTCCGGCAGATCACCTCCCGGCTCTACGGCGGAGACCTGGAAATGCGCATCTGGCAGGAAATCCTACTGGGCATCGGCGGGATCAAGGCTCTGAACACCCTGGGCCTGACGCCCCGGGTGATCCACATGAACGAGGGCCACTCCGCCTTCGCCGGCCTGGAGCGCATCCGGGTGTTCATGGCCGAGTACGGGCTGTCCTTTGAGGCAGCCATGGAACTGACCGCCTCCACCAGCGTGTTCACCACCCACACCCCGGTCCCAGCCGGCAACGATCGTTTCCCAGCGGAACTGATGCAGCGCTATTTCGACGGCTATGCCCGCAGCCTGGGTCTAGCCTTCAAGGTGCTCCTGGCCCTGGGCCGGGAAGACCCGCGCAACGACGGGGAATGGTTCTGCATGACCGTCCTGGCTCTGCGTCTTTCCCGGTTCAACAACGGGGTCAGCGAGTTGCATGGCCATGTTTCCCGGCGGATGTGGCAAAAGGTCTGGCCCCAGTACCCGGTTGAGGACATCCCCATCGGCACGGTGACCAACGGCGTGCACATCGCCTCCTGGGTGGCCCGGGACATCGCCATGCTCTTCGAGCGCTACCTGGGCGGCAACTGGAAAGAAGACCCGGACTGCACACGGGTCTGGCAGCAGGCCGAGACCATCCCGGACGGAGAACTGTGGCGGGCCCATGAAAGGCTGCGGGAGCGAGTTGTGGACTACGCCCGCTTTCGTCTACGTGAACAGTTGGTCCAGCGCGGAGCCCGGCGCAAGGAACTGCAAGAAGCCGACGAAGTACTGGATCCGCAAGTCCTGACCATCGGCTTTGCCCGGCGTTTCGCCACCTACAAGCGGGCCACCCTACTCCTGGCGGACCGGGAGCGGTTCCTGCGCCTGCTCACGGATCCCAACCGTCCGGTGCAGTTCATCTTTGCCGGAAAGTCCCACCCCCACGACAACGAAGGCAAGAAGTTCATGCAGCAGCTTGTCCAGTTCTGCCAGCAGCCTGAGGTGCGCAAGCGTTTGGTCTTTCTGGAGGATTACGACATGGAGGTGGCCGAGTACATGGTCCAGGGCTGCGACGTCTGGCTGAACACCCCCCGCCGCCCCCTGGAAGCCTGCGGCACCAGCGGGATGAAGGCCATTGCCAACGGTGTGCTCCAGGTCAGCACCCTGGACGGCTGGTGGGTAGAGGCGCACCGCATGGACAGCGCCGTGGGCTGGGCCATCGGTCAGGGCGAGGAGTATGAAGACTCGGCCTACCAGGACTTCGTGGAAAGCCAGATCCTCTATACTCTCCTGGAAAAGGAAGTCATCCCCACCTTCTATGAACGAGGCCAGGCCAACCTGCCCCGGGAGTGGATCCGCCGGATGAAAAAATGCCTCCAGCTCTTCACCCCGGTTTTCACCTCCCACCGGATGGTCGCGGACTACGTCAAGAACGCCTACCAGCCGGCCTACAAGAACTCTGTCAGCCTGATGGAGGAAAGCTTCGCCCCGGCCAAGCAGCTGGCCTCCTGGCGGATGGAAATCATGACCAAGTGGAACGCCCTGCGGATCACCAATGTTCAGGCCAATGTTCCCAATATCCTGCACGTAACCCAGGCCATGGACATCCAGGCAGACGTC
This sequence comes from Desulfonatronum sp. SC1, assembly GCF_003046795.1. Taxonomy (NCBI): domain Bacteria; kingdom Pseudomonadati; phylum Thermodesulfobacteriota; class Desulfovibrionia; order Desulfovibrionales; family Desulfonatronaceae; genus Desulfonatronum; species Desulfonatronum sp. SC1. Next base: position 172,423 of record NZ_PZKN01000002.1, read on the forward strand.
TACCTCAACGGGTTAAATCCTGAAGACGTCCGGGTGGAAATCTATGCCGGTCCGGTCACCGCGGACGGCTCCTTCGCCCAACGCGGCACGGCCTGCATGGACCTGACAGGACCCCTCAAGGACGGTTGGTACCGCTACTCCGGCCAGTTCATCCCGGAGGCCCCCGGACGCTTCGGCTTCACCGTGCGCATGCTCCCCAACCACAAACTCCTGCTGGACCCGCACTCCCTGGGATTGATTCATTGGGCGCAGTGAGGGGGGAAATTAGTATTCAGGAGCCAGGATCGAAATCGAAATCGAGCAAAGTAAATCCGTCATTGGAAGACGGCGATAGCGATTTCGATTTCGACTATGAGGACGCCCAGGCTATCCGTATCATTGAGCGCGAAACGGAATAAACCGTAAACCGTGAACCATTCAACCCTCAACCATTATTCCAAATGACCTTCATCCCAAAAACATCCCCCGAGCAACTGGTCGACATCCAGACCGCCGGGCTGCGCTGGACCGTGGCGCACGCCTACGCGGGCAGCCCGTTTTACCGTGAGCGCATGGACCAAGCCGGGGTTCTGCCCGAGGACGTCCAAAGCCTGGACGATCTGCGCCACCTCCCGTTTTGCGACGCCGAGGATTTGCAGTCCGGCTACCCGTATCCCCTGCGCAGCGTGCCTTTCGAGGACATCGTCCGCATCCACGCCTCCTCCGGCACCACGGGAAAGCGCAAGGTGCTCTGCTACACCCTACAGGACATTGACGACTGGCGGAACATGTTCGCCCGCTGCTACGAACTGGCCGGGTTGACCCCGGCGGACCGGGTCCAGATTGCGGTGGGCTACGGGCTGTGGACCGCGGGGGCCGGGTTTCAGCTTGGCTGCGAGAGGTTCGGGGCCATGGCCGTGCCGCTGGGGCCGGCCAATTCGGACATGCACTGCGAAATGATGGTGGACATGGAAACCACGGTCTTCTGCGCCACGGCCTCCATGGCCTTGCTCATGGCCGAGGAACTGCACCGCCGGGGCCTGATCGACCGGGTCAAGGTCTCCAAGATCATCCTCGGCGCGGAACGGCACGGAGACTCCATGCGCCAGCGGATCAAGGAACTGCTGGGCGTGGAACACATCTTCGACATCTACGGCCTGACCGAACTCTATGGCCCGGGCACGGGGCTGGACTGCGCACTGCACCGGGGCATCCACTACTGGGCCGACTATTTCATCCTGGAAATTCTGGATCCGGTCACCCTGGAGCCGGTCCCACCCGGTGAACCCGGCGAAATGGTCGTCACCACCCTGCGCAAACAGGCCGCCCCGTTGATCCGCTACCGCACCCACGACCTGAGCCGTTTGATCCCCGGCGAGTGCCCCTGCGGAGTGGGTTTTCCGCTGCATGACCGGGTCCTGGGCCGCACGGACGACATGTTCATCTACCGGGCCGTGAACATCTACCCCGGCCAGATCGACGACGTGCTCAGCCGCATCCCCGGCCTGGGCAGCGAATACCAGATCCACCTGCTCCACCGGGACGACGGCCGGGACGTCATGACCCTGAAGGTGGAACGCGGGCCCAACGTGGACGCTTCAGCGGACAAGGACCTAGCCGAGGCCGTGGCCGGAGAGATCCGGCGCAAAATCATGGTCCGCTCCCAGGTCGAAATTCTGGATTACGCCGCCCTGCCCCGTACCGAGCGCAAGAGCAAGCGGGTCTTCGACCACCGGGAAAGCGTGTCCAGTTTCCTGGACCAGGCCAAGGCCGGGTGAGCGGGATGAACGACACTTCCGAACGCTCTCCAGAGCGCCCCATCTACACCCACACCCAGCGCGGCACCCTGATGATCGCCTCCTTCGTGTTGGCCGGAGCCTTTATCCTGCATCAGCTGATCCAGGGTGGAGCGTCTTGGCTCTGGGTGCTGTTGGTCGTGGCCGTGACCATCGGCTTTACTTTTTCCAGCCTGACCGTAACCATCACCTCCGCCGCGCTGACCGCCGCCTTCACCCCGGGCTGGCCGCGCAAGGTCGAACGCTTGGAAAACATCGCCCAGGCCCATGCAGTACGCAACCCGTGGTACTACGGCTGGGGCATCCGCCTCACGCCCCACGGAACGCTCTACAACGTCTCCGGCCTGGATGCCGTGGAAATCCGCACCAAGCAAGGCAAAACCTTCCGCATCGGCACCGACGAGCCCGAGGCGCTGGTTCAGGCGATACAGCGGGCAACCGGGCACGCGCTCCGCATGGAGAAACCGGACTTACGAACATGACCCCACAACCTTCAACCCCAATGCATTGGGAGGAATAATCAATGGATATCCGCATCGAACCGGCCCCGGAGGCCCAACTTCGCGGCAAGCCGGCGGACGAGAGCAAGCTGGTTTTCGGCAATACCTTCAGCGACCACATGTTCCGGGTGGACTACCGCGAACCCCAGGGCTGGGTGGACGCGCGGGTCGTGCCGTACCAGAACATCACCATGGACCCGGCGGCCATGGTCCTGCATTACGGTCAGGGCATCTTTGAGGGCATGAAGGCCTACCGCTGTCGCGACGGCCGGATTCATCTGTTCCGGCCCTTCCAGAACTTTGAGCGCATGAACCGCTCGGCCACCCGGCTGTGCATGCCCACCATAGACGTGAAGGACCAGCTCGCGGCCCTGGAGGCCCTGCTCCGCGTGGACCACGCCTGGATTCCCCACAGCATGGGCTCGTCCCTGTACATCCGACCGACCATGATCGCCTCGGAACCGCACATCGGGGTCCGACCGGCCAAGGAATACATCTACTACATCATCACTGGGCCGGTGGGCGCCTACTACGCCGAGGGCTTCAGCCCCGTGAGCATCTACGTGTCCGACGAGTTCGTACGGGCCGTGCGCGGGGGCGTGGGCGAGGCCAAGACCATGGGCAACTACGCGGCCAGCCTCTTTGCCGCTGAAGTGGCCAAGAAGAAAGGCTTCACCCAGGTGCTTTGGCTGGACGGCATCGAACGGAAGTACATCGAGGAAGTGGGGACCATGAACATCTTTTTCCGGATCGGAGACACCCTGGTCACCCCGCCCCTGACCGGCTCCATCCTCCCGGGCATCACCCGGGATTCAGTCCTGACCCTGGCCAAAAAATGGGGCATGGACGTCCAAGAACGGCTGATCGACATCCAGGAATGCGTGGACGCCATCCAAAGCGGAACCATGACCGAAATCTTCGGCTCCGGCACCGCCGCGGTCATTTCCCCGGTGGGCTCCATTTCTTATAAAGACAAGAAGTACACGGTCCGGGACGGCGGCGTGGGCGACCTCGCCCGGCGGCTGCATGACGAGATCGTGGGCATCCAGTACGGCGAGAAGGAAGATGCGTTTGGCTGGGTGTATGAAGTGAAAATCTGACCGAGGTCACGGCCATGACGCGAAACACCCCAAAGCCCGGCACACGGGCCACGCGAATCCTTCCTGTTCAGATCCTGGGTCTGATCCTGGCCATTATCCTGGCCACATTCCCCTTGGCGGCATCCGCTCAAAACGCCGCCTCACCCGCTCCCGACGAGGGAGCCCAACCGTTGGAGAAGATGATGACCACAGTCGTAATGACCACCAGCCATGGAGCGATCACCATTGAGCTGGACGCCGAAAAAGCGCCGATAACCGTGGAAAATTTTCTGCGTTACGTGGATGATGGCTTTTTCCAAGGCACCATTTTTCACCGCGTGATCCCCGGATTCATGATCCAGGGCGGCGGCATGACCGAGGACATGACTCCCAAACGCGGCCATCCGCCCATCAAGAACGAGGCGGACAACGGCCTGAAAAACCTCCGCGGCACCCTGGCCATGGCCCGCACTGCGGACATCAACAGCGCCACCAGCCAGTTCTTCATCAATCTGAAGGACAACGCCTTCCTGGACCACGGCGGCCGGGACTTCGGCTATGCCGTATTCGGCAAAGTGGTGGAGGGAATGGATGTGGTGGACGCCATTGCCGGAGTGAAGACCGGCAACAAGAGCATGCACCAGGACGTCCCGGTGGAACCGGTGCTGATCACGGACATGGTTCGCGCCGAGTAGTTCGACGGTGAAATCTCCGGACGCTCTCCGGCGAAGCTTCCCCTTCAAAAAGGTCGCTCACTGATACCGACCAGCCGTGCTTGGGCTGGATGCCGGTTTCAGTGAGCGACCTTTGTTTGTCCTTCGGACCGATGACGCTGCCCATCGAGCGAGAGGAAATATGTTCCGCTGGATCACCTGATAGCTGAGGGGGGATTCGGTACCAATTTGATCTCGAGATGGCACCCTACGGCATGTGCGTATTTTTTGAGAGTCGTCACGGATGGAGCGTGTTTTCCAGCTGCTTCCAGACGCGACACAGCGCTTTTGGTCGTTCCCATCAACTCCGCAACATCCTCCTGGGTCAAACCGGCCCGGGCCCGCGCTGCCAGCAATTCGCGAACCAGGACATACTCTTCCGCGAGTTCTTCATAAGCCTCCTTGAACCCTTTGCGTTTCATGCTTTTTTCGAGAAACGCCTTCTGGTCGTGGAGAACTGGTTGATATTTGAGTTCAGTCATTTTGCACCTCTCTCATTCTTTTCCGGGCAATCTTCAGTTCATGCTCAGGAGTCTGTCGGGTCTTCTTTACGAAAGCGTGAAGGATGATCACTTTTTGCCCGATGATGAAACAGTATAGTGCACGTCCGATTCCTTCGCGTCCCCGCGCCCTCAATTCGAAAAGTCCTTCGCCCATGGGGCGTGAGTGCGGCATGCGCAGGCTTGGGCCAAACTCGAGCAAAAGGTCAACCAGTCGCGCATAGTCTGCCAGAATACCAACGGGCCAGTTTTCAATATCCTCTCTTACCTTCGGATGAAAGTATTCAATCGAATAGGGCATGGCTATAAGTTAGCAAATTTGATAACAATAGTCACGCAAAAAAGGTGACTGACCAAGCTATCGGCGCACCTTGAATAAGAATGTCAAGGAATGCCGAAACCGGCCCCCAGGACAATCTTTCGCCTGGGGGCCGGTCAAAGATGTTTTCAGGAAGCCCGGCGGCGTCCAGGCTGGAGGAAAAGCACGGCCAGGAGGCCGATGAAGCCGGTCAGGGCAACTGGGGCAAGGTCCGCGAGAACGGGCAGGGTTTTGTCGCGGCCGCGACGGATCAGCAGGAGGACGGCCAGGGCCGTCAGGATGCCACCGATGGACCAGGGGCCGCCGAGCTGGACTTGGAGGTCGGCTTGGCCGCGCCAGGGGCTTTCCAGGTGCAGCTCGACGGGGAAAAGAAACTCGCGCATCCGCTGAACCCAGGGCGACGAAGCATCCCGGCGGGAAAGCTCGAATCGGCGTACCGGTTCGTAGGCCGTGTTCATGGCCACGCCGAACACGCTCTTATCCGAACTCACGGTCACGGTCCGGTACAGCGGATCAATGAGCAGCTTCAGATCCATGCGGGCGGGATCGTAGCCTTGCACCGGCAGGGGGATCAGCCGGTAGTCGTCCCATGAGATCAGGAACGCTTCGCCCTGCCGGGTGATGATCACCCCGTGAAATTCCCGGCGCTCGTTCTCGTTGACGATGATGTCCAACACGTCCAGGGACGGATCGATGTCCGTGGCGACCACCTCGGGCCGATTCAGAACCCGTTTGACGTGGAATATCCGCCCCACTGCGTCACGGATGAAGTAGCCGTCGTCAAAAGGCTTCAGGTTCGTGGCCCTGCCGCCGATCACCGTGGCCGGGAAGGAAAAGCCAAGTTCCCGCAAGGTATTGGTGAACGTTTCCGTCAGGTCGCGATCCAGGCGATTATAATCCGCGTTCAGAAATTCCATGGCCGAATCCGTGAACCGGAACATTTCCACGGGGAAACGCATCATGGCCACCGCCGGATCGATGTTGAACAGCGGATAGAGGTCGATGCGCGGATGATGGCCGCGCAAATGACGGGCGCGAATCTCCAGGCCCTGGCGGTCCGCGGCGATGGCCTCCGTGTCGAAGGTGCGCCCGGCAATGGCCATGGGCAACAGGTTGCGCCGCTCCAGATTGCGAAAATAGACAAAGGGCAATTGGTCCTCGAAATCCTGGCGGCTGTAGTCCCGGCCCTGCTCATCCCGATACAGGAACTGGTGACCGCCCAGGGACTCCTGGTAAATAAACTCTTCCAAAAGAGGACTGAAAAACAGCAACGGCTCGTCGCCTCCCGATCCTCCGACCTTGTCGAAGATCGCGGGCAGCAGAAAGATCAAGGCCAGGACAGCCAGAATCGTCGCGCTCCATCGCGAGACCGGGGTGAGTATGCGGGATAAATTATTCCCGGACATCACGCACCTCCCTGGTGAAACCGGCGACCGGGTTCAAAGACGCTCAACAGCACCAGGGGCAGCGCGGCCAGCAGCCAGGGCAAGGCCGGAGTGAACCAGCCGTAGCCGCGGCCGATCATGAGGACGTAAGCCGCTGTCCCGAACACCAGCCCCAGGAAAAGTCGGCGCGGCCATTTCGGCTCCAGGAGCAGGGCCGCCGCTCCCAGGTAGCCCAGCATTCCTGCCGCGTACCAGGGGGCCATGGTCGCCAAGGATGAACAGCTCACCTCGGCGGGAAAATAGCGGGCCATGGTCAGGTGGGTCAGTCCGGCGACGACTCCGATCACGACCAAGAGATGCCCCAGGCCAGCCAGCAGGCACCAGGCCAGCATGGTTTCCCGGGCAACGGGCAGGTGCAGGGCGATGCGCATCCGGCGGCCCAGCAATTCAGGAACAAACTGGGCCGCGGCCAGGGCCAGGCCCGTGAGCAGCGGCAGGTGGCGCATCTGGTACTGGAACACGGTCTGGAGATGAATGGCTTGGTACCAGACCATCTGGGCGTGCTCCGTGGTCATCTGCTGGCGAACGTCCAGAAAGACCTTGACGCAGAATCCCACGTTCACGGCCAGGGCCGCCAGAAACACCCAGCGCAGTTTCAGCCCTTCCTTGAGCAGTATGGATCGAATCATTTCTCTTCCTTCTTCAATATTTGCCCATCAGGCCGATGAACCCGTCCTCCAGGCTCATGGACGCTTGGGAGAGATCCCGGGCTTGGACGCCCAGTCCGGCCAGGTGGCGTTCCACGGCCTGAATATCGGCGTACGAATACAATGAAATCGTCTTTCCGCGCCGTTCAAAGCCCTTGACGATGTCGTCCCGGGGCAGTTCGTCCACGTTTTCGCAGTGAAAGACGTATTTATTGAACGCGGTCATGAACTCCTCCAGCCCGACTTGCATGATCTCGCCCCGGTCGATGAAGATGATCGTGTCCACCAACTGCTCCAAATCCTGGACAATATGACTGGTGACGAAGATGGTCTTGCCCTTTTTGGCCGCGAAATCGTGCAGCACGTCCAGGAACAGCCGCCGATATCCGGCGTCCAGGCCCATGGAGTAGTCGTCAAGGATCAACAAGTCCGGGTCCTGGGCCATGATCACGCCCAGCACCACCTGGGAACGCTGGCCGCAGGACATGTTGCCCACCTTGTGACTCAGGGACAGGCCCATCTTGTTCACCAGCCCGAAAAACATTTCCGGGTTCCAGCGGGGATAGAAGCCGCGATAAAAGCGCTCGGTCTGGGCAATGGTCATGAATTCGTAGGCCAGATGCCCTTCGTGGAGCAGACCGATCCGGGCGCGCACGGCCGGAGGCAGGTCGTGGGAATCCTCCCCCAACACCAGGCACTCCCCCTTGAAGGGTTTGAGAAAGCCCATCAGGATGTTCACTAAGGTGGTCTTGCCCTGCCCGTTCTTACCCAGCAGCCCGCAGACCGACCCTTCCGGAACGCTGAAATTGAGGTTCTCGTAGATCGTTCGCCCGTTGTACCGATGGCCCAGGCCACGGATCTCGATGGCGTTGCTCATTGGCCGATCTGCCGTCCAGGCACCCGCAACTGGTGCTCGGGACCGGCATCGAAGACCACGAGGAAATCTCCACGGGGCTTCATGAAGGTGAATTCCGAGTTGTTGTCCATTTGGCCTTCCTGCAACACTCTTCCATCAGAAGACTTGATCCGCATGATCACGCCGCCTGCTGATGAGCCATCGGAAAACCCGCCCTGGCAGGTGATGGAATTGTCGCCGTTGTCCATGCACAGCATCAGGGGCGTATGTGCCCAGGCCGCTGAACCGGCCGGAATCAGAAAGGCAAATGCCAGCCAAACGATCGTTCTTCTAAAAATCATCCTACACCTCGTTCCTTTTTTGAGGTTGATTCATCTGCTCGGAAAATCAGGGCAGAGTCCATTGGGCAGGTCAAAATGGGGCAGGATGCCTGCCCCACAATGGAAACGGCTACGCCTGGAGAACATGAGTAGTTGCAGTTTGACGGTGAATCCATTCTTCGCTTTCAAATTGAAACCCAGTCGCGAAAAGCACATCAAACATATCAATCAACTCACCCAAAATGTCAATGGTGTTGAAAACAATTTTCATAATACTGATTGTAATTTGATGCCACCCCTTTACAAGCCTCAAGCTATCCACTAATCAAAAAACTTTATAGTCAAACTATATTCTCGAAGCACAAACCTTATTCATTACCTGGAGTTGACCATGATCGGCCGCTTCGCCACCCTGGGCGTGTACAGGGAATTGTTCGTCTTGCGGGATTTTCAGGTGTGTCTGGCCGGAGGCGGTTTGGCCCTGGCCGGATATCTTTGGGAAGTTTTCGGGCCGGCCTGGGCCTGGCCCGTTCTCGTGCTCTACGCCGGGGCCATCGGACTGAACGGCGGGCCGATCATCTGGGGGGCGATTCAGGGCCTGCTGGAACGCCGGGTGAACGTGGACGAACTGGTCAGCCTGGCGTTGATCGCCTGCCTGATCCAGGGCGAACTGCTCACCGCGGCCGTGGTGGCCTTCATCATGACCCTGGGCACGCTGATCGAAGAGGCCACCAGCGATTCGGCCCGCCGTTCCATCCATGAACTGATGCGCGTGGCGCCCCAGACCGCCCTGCTTCTGCAAGCCGACATCGAACGGGAAATCGCGGTCCAAGACATCACTCCAGGCGATCTGCTCCTGGTCAAGCCGGGAGACCGCATTCCCGTGGACGCCCGGATCGTTTCCGGAGCCTCGGCCCTGGACGAGTCCGCCATCACCGGGGAATCCATGCCCGTGACCAAAAGCGCGGGAGACGAGGTCCTGGCCGGAACCCTGAACCACAACGGGGTGCTGCGCATCCGGGCCGAAAAGGTGGGCGAGGACACGCTCCTGGGGCGGGTCGTCCGCCTGGTCGGCGAGGCCGAGCAGCACAAGCCCCTGGCCACCCGGTTTATCGACCGCTACGCCGCCTGGTTCACGCCGCTGATTCTGGCCATTGCCGGACTGGTCTGGTACTGGTCCGGGGACTGGAGCCGGGCCGTGAGCGTGCTCATCGCCGGTTGTCCCTGCGCGTTGATCATGGCCGCTCCCACGGCCACGGTGGCCGCGGTGGGCCGCCTGGCCCGGGCTGGGGTTCTGGTCAAGGGCGGCCGCTACCTGGAGCAAGCTTCCAAGGTGGACGCCCTGCTCTTTGACAAGACCGGCACCCTGACCAGCGGTCGGCCCAGGGTGGAGGAAGTCCGGGCCGATGACGGCTGCACTCCTGAAGAGGTTCTGGCCTGCGCGGCCTGCGTGGAGAAGGACGTCAGCCATCCCCTGGCCCGGGCCGTGCTCAAGGCCGCCCAATACGCCAGAATCACCCTGGGTACGGCCACGGACGTGGTGGCCGAAGTGGGCCGGGGGGTACGGGCCGTGGTCCAGGGGCGACACATCGAGGTGGGAGGGCCGGCCCTATTTGCCCGGGAGGGTTCCGGAAAGGGAGCCGGGGCCGGGTCTTTGCCGCCGGACTTACGGACCTGCCTGGAAACCATTCAGGCCAGGGGGGCCACCCCGCTGCTGGTTTACCGGGACCAGCGCCCCATCGGCGTGATCGGCGTCGCGGACACGATCCGGAGCGAGGCCGCCCAAACCATGCGCCGTTTGCAGGGCCTGAGTATTACCCGGCTGGGGATTCTTTCGGGAGACCACGACCTGGCCGTGCGCCGGGTGGCTGAGCAGCTCGGCATTACCTGGATCAAATCGGGGCTCAAGCCGAACCAGAAACTGGAAGAACTGAGCCGCCTCCAGGAAGCCGGGCATACGGTCATGGTCGTGGGCGACGGCATCAACGACGCCCCGGCCCTGGCCCGGGCCAACGTGGGCGTGGCCATGGGTGGCGCGGGCACGGACGTGGCCCTGGAAACCGCGGACATCGTCCTGACCCGGGACGACATCTCCCGCCTGCCCCTGCTGATCCGTCTGAGTCGGAAAATGCTCACCGTGATCAAGATCAACGTGGTCTTGGGACTGAGCTTCAACGCCCTGGCCGTCTGGGGCGGGGCAGTCGGCATTTTGGGACCGATTCAGGCCGCGGTGGTCCACAACGTGGGGGCCGTAATCGTGGTCTTCTCCTCAGCCGCCCTGGCCATGGGCAAGGATGACCTTCAGGAGCAACGCAATGAAACATGACGAAGAACTGACCTCCCTGCTGGTGGAGTTTCACGAGAAATTCGCCTCCTGGGAGCACGGCGTGGTCCGGGGCAAACCATTGACCCTGCAACAGATCCACGCCATGGAAATCCTTTGCGCCCACGGTCGGCTGACCATGAAGGATTTGGCCGAAAAAATGGGCGTGACCACCGGCTCCCTGACCGTGCTCGTGGATCGCCTGGAAAAAAAAGGCATCGTGGAGCGCCAGCCCCACGAGTCCGATCGCCGCTCCATCCGTCTGGGCATGACGTCCAAAGGCGAACAATTGGCCGCCGAACACCACGACCTGCACCTGAGCCTGACCCGTGAACTCACCGCCGGACTGAGCACCGAGGAAACAGATCAACTGATCAATTTGCTGCGGAAAATCTTGCCGTTTTTTTAGCAACAGCACGGGCTAGATCCGAATTGGTTGGCGCTTGAAGATTTGAACCGCATGCTTTGCCCAGGACGCGGAGCCCGCGAAAAGGAGATTTTTCACGACTCAGCATAAGTAACTGCACAAAAAAGAGGGTTGTTGAACACCACGAAAACCGTCTGGATTTCGATTTTCCCAGAAATGCCTGATGAAAGGAGGCCGTTGTTTGATGATGTCACCAGCGAAAGCCGACACCTCGCTGCTACCCAGGTCTTTTCTCCGGCTCTGCTCAGTAGTTGCTATTATCGCGTAATTTTTCCCCGGCCTCGGGAAGCAGCGCGCCACAAAAAAAAGCGGAGCCCCAGGGCTCCGCTTTTTTTGTAAAACCGGTATAATGTTGATTATACGCAACCGGTGGGCTTGGGAAGACCGGCCATTTTACAGGCTCCCTTGCCGGGTCCGGAGGGGAACAGCTCATAGATGTGCTTCAGCTTGTAGCCGGTCACCTTGGACAGGATACGCACCATCGGGGCGATACCGTTCTTCTTGTAGTAGTCTTGCAAAAAATCGAGAACCTTCTGGTGCTCATCGGTCATCTCTTTAATGCCTTCGCTCTCCATGACGAATTCAACCCAGTCCGGGTTCCAGTCTTCAAAACGCTGCAAAAAACCGTCTTCATCAACTTCAAAGTTATTTCCCTTAAATTCTACAGTGGCCATTGTCCAAACCTCCTTAAGCGTTTGTTAAATCTCAAAATGAGTGTGCATTTAGCACCTGCCCGATACCCTTGTCAAAAACCACGAGTCCCAAACCCGAGGGATTTCGTGATGATCAGAAATGACCCTTTTTGCATTAAGGGACATTCCGTGAGAACATAAACAGCGGCCAATTCCGCGATTCATTCGTGATGTGCGTTAAATCTTTCCACCTTGTAAAATGCAAGGACATTCGTTGTCAATGCTGGATGGCGAAAAAAGCGAAAAAAGCTTATATCGCTATCTGGATATCACTAATCGGCTTTCTCGAAGGATTGCAATTCCCGAAGGTGCTCGCGAGCAAAATCCAGACTCGGGTCGAGATCCAAAGCGGAGCGCAGCAATGCTCCCGCTTCTTCCGCGCGACCTTGAAACTTGACGCACAGACCCAGGTTCGCCAAATCCATCACCGAGCCGCTGTCCAGGTCCAACGCGCTACGAAAGTCCGACTCCGCCTCGGCGTATTCATCCAGCTTGAATTTGGCAACCCCGCGAAGATTAAAGTATTCCTTGACCTCCGGGCAAAGTTGAATTGCCCGGTCCAAATGCGGAAGGCTGCTCGCCCAGCGTTCCTCACGGCTCATGGCATACCCCTGATAAAACGCGGCCAGGGCTCGGTCGTCATGCTGTTCCAGGCCTAACTCACTCTCGGCCAGGGCGTCCAAAGCCTCGGAGAAATATCCTTGGCGCACGGCTAACAGCCCATGGAAAAACCGCGGAAAGGACGCCTCTGGATACAACCGGGCCAAGTGCTCCAGCCCTGCCTTGGCCTGTTCCGGAGGGGCCTCTTCGGCCAGCATGCGTCCGATGAACAAGCCGACGCTGGGACTCAAGGCCCGTTCCCGGAACTGAAAGCCCGGCACGAAGGAATAATGTGCCGGAATCCCCAGCTTCGGGTGTGTCGTCTCCACGCTATAGGCCCGGAAACCCAACCGCTCCAAGCCATCGCAAAGCTCCGTCAGTTCGTCCAGAATATCGTCGTGACCAACGTCCGGCAAGCTGGACAGGGAAACCGTCTCACCCTCCAGCAACCAGGCGATCTCCGCCAATTCCGTGAATTTGGGCAGCCCGGAGGCTTCGTAATTGCTGCCGGTTTCAAAATCGCCTGCCAGTTGCGCCACTTCGGTCAGGGCGCGAATAGCCGCTTTGGAGGGCGTTGAGGCGGTACCCGCGGTGAAGACGATTTCGCTGCGTTCAGGGAATGTTGCCGGATCATAGGCCACGGCGGCCACGGTGGGCACGGGCAGGCCAAGGGAAAAATCTTTCAAAATGACGACGATGCCTTCGCGCCTGAAGGCGTCCATCAGGTCGTGAAGCACGGGGTCCGTGAAGCTGGCCGGATCAAGGGTGGGCGTTTTTTGCCGATCCCGGTCCACCACGGCGCAGACATGGCGTTCCACCAGTTCGCATACGCCCTGGAGAATCGACTCCTCAGGGGTATTTCCAGCGGAGGAACCGTTGAATTCGTTGATCTTCCGAAACCATTCCAGTGGAACGAGAAACTCTTGGCCGGTGTCCAGCCGGGTTGCTGGCACGAAGCGCCAGGCAACGAGATCCATCAGACTTCTGATTTGCTCGTCAGACAATGGCTCGGAAACGGACAAGGCAATCTCGGAAACCGGCGGAATCCGCCCCGGCCATTTCCGTTGGGCCTCACTCCAGGAGCAGGGCTCGATATCCTGAACGCCTTGCCAGAAACTGAAAAAACTGAACCGCTCCATCAGTTCCACCAAGGCCGAGGCCTCGGCCTGGATGGCGGACGCCCCTTTGCCCATCTGCTTGCGGGTGGGCATGATCCGGCGGGCCGATTGTCCACAGACGCTCAGATAAACGGGAATGCCCAGCCGCCCGGTGTCGATGCGCCGGGTCTCGGCCAGAATGTCTTCCCCAAAAGTCTCTAGAGAGGCCCGGACCCTGGCTACCGTTTCCTGGGGAGGACAAACCTTGTCCAGTTCACTGGTATGTCCCTTGGGACATGATTGCAGACGAATGCTCATCGTGGTCTCAGTCGGTAGAGATATGTGTCTTGTTGCGCTTCGGTTCCGGGCAGTTCGGAAGAATCGGTGGAAGATACCGGCGAGGAAACGAGCGAACGTGAAATCTGAAAGAAGTCCTTCGCGGCGGCGAAAAATTTAATCGAACGCCGTCCGGCACTTGCTGAAAGCAGGATTTCAGCGGTGGCCACGGGTTCCAGGTGGGTCCGTAAAAATGAAAGCAATGGTGCGAAAAAATGCTCACGATAAAGGACCTCCGAAGCAATGATCCGGTGATAGCGCTCCGAATGGTTTTCTTTCATGAAGTTCACGGCCTGAACGACGACCGTGTCGCCGAGCCCGTTGCGCAATGCATTGATACGCGCAAAAAGCAACGCCTCTGGGACAATATCGCTGAGCACCACGGAAAAACCGCGTTTGGCCGCGAACAACCCGGCCAAGCCCAATCCGGCCCCGATCTCCAGAACCCGCTCCCCGGGACCTGGGGCGACGCCGCGCATATACATGGCCAGGGGCAGGGAGGCCGGCCAAATCTTGGCCCAAAGTGGCAAAGCGTCAATTCCATATCCTGGTCCTGTTCCCGAGGCGACTTCGGACGAAGGCAGGTTCAGACGCTGCTCGATATAGGCTTCCATGTCCGTAAGCTGGAGGCACTCCAGAACGTTTTCTCCGATGCGTACGGTTTCGAAATGCACCGCGTGCCTGGCGGAGACAAGCTCCAAGAGTTGATCAAGAGAGGCCTGTTCAAGAAGCCGCGACAACTCCGAGCCGGACACTGACCAGCTAAGCAATTGCAATCGGGAATTGTCGGTCGGCGCGCCGGCTTTGCCGGTGTTGGGCTTGGCCATGTCGAGGTCGGGGCTGAAAAATACGAGGAGGTGAATCAGTCGGGGAAAGAAGGGAAAATGGAGCGGGAGACGGGATTTGAACCCGCGACGTCAACCTTGGCAAGGTTGCACTCTACCACTGAGTTACTCCCGCTCGAAAAGAAATCGAGAATAAAAATGGAGGCGGCATCCGGATTTGAACCGGAGAATGGCGGTTTTGCAGACCGCTGCCTTACCACTTGGCTATGCCGCCCAAAAAAAAGTGGAGCGGGAAACGGGATTTGAACCCGCGACTTCAACCTTGGCAAGGTTGCACTCTACCACTGAGTTATTCCCGCTCGAAGAGGTGAGTAACTAGCCAAGAGGTTCTTGGCTGTCAAGGGAGCACCACATTCTTTTTCAAACCCAGGAAAACTCCGTTGCTCTCCAGGCTACGAAAAAGATGTTACGCCTTGCGGTACACCGTCGGCGCCACCTGAATCAGGCCGAGATCCATCCCGGCAAGGCTTTCCGAGTGGCCGATGACCAAGTGTCCCCAAGGCTGCAAATGCTCCAGAAAATTGCGGATCAGGCGCTCTTGAACATCCCGCTCGAAGTAGATCATCACGTTTCGGCAAAAAATGAGGTCCATGGGTTCGCGAAAATTGAACCGTTCCATGAAGTTCAAACGGCGAAAGCGGATCTTTTCTCGTAACCCGGGAATAATCCGGATCAGCTTCTTCGTTCGGTCCTTGCTGCGCAACAAATATTTCTTATGCAAAACCCTGGGGATTGAGTGGAGCTTGTCGTCCGGATAAACGCCCTTGGCCGCCCGTTCCAGGACCTGGGTGTTGATGTCCGTGGCCAGGATGAACCAGCGAAAAAGCGGATGCTGTTCCTGGAACTCAGCCAGGACCATGGTCAACGTGTAAGGCTCCTCACCGGACGAACATCCCGCGCTCCAGACCGCCAACTCCCGTGCATGACCGAAGCGTTGCCACCAGGTCGGCAGAACAGTGGAAGTCAGATACTGAAAATGGTGCGGTTCGCGAAAAAAACTGGTGGTGTTGGTGCTCAGGGCGTCGATCAGGTGCGGGATCTCGTTCTCCGTGCCTTGAGGACTGAAGACGTATTCGCAGTAGTCATAGTACTCGGAATAATTCAACGCCCGAAGACGCCGCTGTAACCGGGCCTCCATCATGGTCTTTTTGCTCGGCGGCATTTTGATGCCGCACTTTTGCTGCACGAATTCGCTGAGCCGTCGGAAGTCTCGTTCTTTCATTGTTCCCAGCATATACCCCGCCTTTCTCCCTGGTTCGAACGTCTCGTTACGGCCACGACCCGACTCCGAATGGACGTCCCCGCTTCCGATTCGCTTTAGTCCTTTTTCCTGGACGGCTCAACGGGTTCGATTACGGCGTAGGGGAGGGTTTCGCCCTCCCCACAGGTTCCAATGCGGACGTTCTTGAGCTATGGAAAACCTACTGGATCGACGACGCTAAGCGCGCTGTGCATCCTGTCGTCACGGACCACCGTACACTCAACCCTTCTCAAGGAGGAACCACCATGTCCAAGACCATGAATAATCTCAAGGAAGCCTTTGCCGGGGAATCCCAGGCCAACCGGAAATATCTGGCTTTTGCCAAGCAGGCCGACAAAGAGGGGCACCATCAGGTGGCCCGCTTGTTCCGAGCCGTGGCCGAGGCGGAAACCGTGCACGCCCATGCCCATCTCAAGCTGATGGGCGGCATTGGGACCACCGAGGAAAACCTGAAGGAGGCGCTCGGCGGCGAAACCCACGAGTTCACCCAGATGTACCCGCAAATGATCGCCGACGCCCAGGAAGAAGGCCAGAGAGCCGTTGAGCGCGGCTTTCATTTCGCCAATGAGGTGGAGAAGATTCACGCCGGGCTCTATGAAAAAGCCCTCCAGGATCTGGGCAAGCAGGCAGAGACGGACATCCATGTCTGTAGCGTCTGCGGATACACCATCGAAGGCGACACCCCGGAGAAGTGTCCGGTCTGCAACGCCGCGAAAAAGGCTTTTTTCAAGGTCGATTAACGCGCTTCAATTTCCGAGTCCGATCACGGCTTGCATCGGAACGGATCAGGATGCCAAACGGTTCCGCCCCGCGCCGCATATGCGGCGCGGGGCGGAACGTCGTTTTAAGGGTCTGATCCAGTCTCTTAATGACGGTCTTGACGTCACCCTCTCTCTTCATGGAGTTGAACCCCGACTCTCGGCAGCACCCCCCTTCCCTCCCCCCTCCTTTCTTAACGGATACACGCGATCAGCCGTCTTTTCCACGAGCCCTTCATGGTGGCTGACCAGAAGGATGGTGCATTGGCACTCCCGGACGTAGCGCACTCCTAATCAACCTGGAAGGTGAGAACGCCCCGATAAGATCTGGTGTCGCACATATCGAGGTCAGGGTACGGCTCCTGGTGTTCGACGTAAATCAGCCAAATTCCCTGATTGAGGATGCGCAATCTGCCTTCTCCGTTCGTGTTTGTTCTTGCCGTGTAGGCGAAGACGTCCTCTTCGGTTGAAAAACCGGCATAGGTCGCGTTAAAGAACCCATTAAACGGTTCACCATTCAATACGACGCGGATGGGCAGGTAGTCATTGACCTTCAGAGTCTCCGGGTTCACAAGGGGCACGATCTCCAATGGGTGCCCGACAACCGTGTCCACATTGCCATCGGCATCGCCGACATTGAGGACGGATTTCATGCCATTGAATGAAATCGAGCAACTGATGGCGTTGTCTAGCTCTGCTTTTGATCTGCGGGCATAACCCGTGGTCGTTCTTGTTCTGTATCCGGATTTGGGCTGACCGACGACCAGATATGATCCAGCCCGCAAAGGCCGTACCGAAGCAAATTCCAGATCAGACTTCGCCTCGATATCAACCTTGGTTCCGTCAGGCGCAAGGAGATATAACTCCTCAAGGCGATCCTGCTTCAAGAAATCGTCGTACGGGAAGGCATGGCCCCAACCAATGGTCAGGTTCACGGGACTGTTTTGCTGGACCTGATATCGCTGCATGTTGATCCAGGGATAATGGGCCAGGCAAAGGACAGGCAGAGAAATTAGAAACACAAGCGCGGAAACTGAAAATGCAGTGCGTCTTTTCGTCATGGTGATGTCTCCTTCTGTTTTTGGGGAAGATATTTCCGGAAGATCTAGAACTGCAGTTCCAGGTTCAGGCCGATGCTGCGTCCCATGCGGTGCGAGAAGTCGCCGTCGCCCCGGTCGGAATTGGTAATGTTCTTGGCATCCAGCGAAATCCGGAACAGTTCCGAAAAGCTCTTCCAGATCCGGGCGTCCACGACGCCGTGCTTGTCGACCTCCTGGCTATTGGCGGTGTTGCGATACTGCTTGCCGACGTAGGTCAGGATTACGCTGGCGCCAACGTCCCAAGGCTGGAATATGTAGGTTGGGGCCAAAGAGGCCGTGTACTTGGGTACATAAGGCAGATCCTTGCCCGTATCCCGGTTCTCCGACTCGGTGTAGGTAAAACCGGCATTGACGAAGAACGAGTCGAGCAGCGTCAAACGCGCCGACAACTCCCCGCCCTGTATCCGAGCCTTTTCCACATTGATGTAGCTTTCAATGGGCAGGCCGTCGACCGCGAACTCCCCGGTGCCTTGCCGGACGACCATATCTTTCACATCATTAAGAAAATATCCCAGATTGACGGTCAATCGGTCATTCAGGAGCCCCTGCTCCAGATTCAGTGAGTATGTCCATGCGGTTTCAGGGTTCAGATCCGGATTTGAGCGGATATAGTACGAGTCATGGCGCAAGAGGCCGTCGTAATAGAGTTGGCGAATGGTTGGAGATTTGAATCCACGTCCCACGGAGCCGCGCAGGGTCGTTGAGGGAGTTGCCTTGAGCATGGCGCTGAATTTTGGATTGACCTCCGTGCCGAAAGTGGAATGATCTTCCAGACGCACGCCGGGAACCAGGGTCAAGCGGTGGTCGAAGAGCATCAGTTCGTCCTGGAGGAAAATGCTGTTGACGGTGACGTTCTCATCCACCGTGATCCGGGACGAATCGCCGTCGCGCTGATAGTTGATGGAATAGTAATCCATGAGCTGGCGCTGGGTGGATGCGCCGACTGTCAGGATGTTCCAGTCCGCATACCAGTTGTACATCAGTTCAGCCTGGTCGTAGCCAACTTTCCCGTCGCGATAACCATGCTGGAATCCTGGATAGCCGTTGATGAAATCCTGCCAGTAGGTGTATCCGCTGAGGGTCATTTCATGGTTGCGGTTCTGTCCGAACTGGTAGTTGAGCCCGCCGGAGAAGCGGTAGGTGTCGAACTCGCGGTCGTAATTCGCCTCGGGGTGATCCAGTTCCCGGCGGGCCTGTCCAAAATTCGCGCCCAGATCCACGCGGAGCGCGTCGGTGATCGCCGTTTGCCAGCGTCCCATCACGGAATGGCGGTAGGTCTTGGCCGGATCAAAGGCAACGCCCTCGTCCTGTTCATAGCTGTAGTGCAGGTAGTAACCCGAGGCGGCCAGGAGCGGGCCGCCCAGTCCGACGTTGGCGCGGTAGGTGTCGCGGGAGGAGCTGTTCGCCGAAACCCCCTGGCGATCGGTCACCTCGTAGCGGCTGTAGCCGGCACTGGCGAGGGTCGTGAACTCCCTGGGCGCCTTGCGGGTAATGATATTGATCACTCCCGCCAGTGCGTCGGAACCGTACAGGGCCGAAGCCGCGCCCTTGACGACTTCAATGCGCTCGACCATGCTCAGCGGAATCTGGTTCAGGCTGATCCCATAATCCCCATGCGCGCCAAGTTCGCCATGGGCGCGCTGGCCGTCGATGAGGATCAGGCCATAGCCTTCGTTGAACTGCAAGCCGCGCATTGTGGACCGCAGATTGTCCGACCCGATGGCGTCGTCCAGCAGCGTCATGTTGATTCCAGGCACTGTGTTGAGGATGTCTAGGATATTTTTGGAGGGCGAACGATCGATGTCGTCTCGTGTAATGACCTGGGTTTCCACGGGGACATCCGCCAAAGTATGCCTGGTTCTCGTCCCGGTCACCACGTATTCATCCATATCCGCGGCCCCACGATGCGATTCCGAGGCAAAACCAGGGATGATCATTAGAAAAGTGATGGTAATTGTAGTTATCATCAAACGACTCAAACGCATGACAATTCCTCCGATAAGCTAAAATGTTATGCTCACAATCTCAAAGCCGTAATCGATATCAGCTCAAGCCTGGATCAAGAATCATGGCCGCAATATCCGAGCAAGCCCCTCCGCATTGTCGCGGTTCCTGAAGCAGCCCTCTCTGTCCTTCCCACCTTGCCTTGATATTATTTCAGCAGAAACGGACGGGAGAGATCGACTAACTCCGGCTCCGTGTGGCATCCTTGGCATCGCATCGAACTCATGTCGCGCCCACGGCTTCATGGGCCCTGGCCAAATGTCGCAGGGTGGTAGGTCAGGAATTCCAGGCCCTTGATGTCGGACCAATCGAGTGTTTCATACGTTCTCCATTTATCTGTTCTTGATTCACTGGCTCGGCGAACGGATAAACCACTTCACGACAAGTTCAACCGCACCGGAGCTTCGTGAATCTCCACTATCCGCGCGCCGAGACTCCGAATGGGTTCAAGTTGATGGCTGATCAGCAGGATGGCCGTGGTTCGCCGGGCGTGAATCGTGGCGATTTCTTCCATCAGACGGTCCTGCCAATGCTGATCCAGGAATGCCAAGGGTTCGTCCAGGAGCAGGATTTCCGGGTCCAGGGCAAGAGCGCAGGCGATGGATAAGCGTCGTTTCATGCCTCCGCTCAATTCCGACGGCTTTTTACCCGCGGCTTCCTTTAGGCCCAACCTTTCCAGCCAGTGCGGGATCATCTTCAGGCGATCTCCGGATTCCAGCCAGGTCGAGAGAAAAAAATCCATATTGTCCACGGCGCTCTGCCAGGGCAGCAACGGAGCGTCCTGCAACGCGCAACCGATTCTGGCGGATTTGCGCCGGACTTCGCCTTTGTCCGGTTTCTGAAGCCCCGCAGCGATTTCCATCAGCGTGGTTTTGCCCACGCCTGATGGGCCGGCCAGGCAGAGTATCTCTCCCCTGCCCAGGCACAACTGGACGTCCCTCAGCACTTGCCGGCCCTGAATCTTCTTGGACACGCTCCGCAGTTCAAGCACGGCCTGCCCCTCCTTCCGCCTTGCGTCGAAGCGTACGGACCAGAGTGAATTCCAGCCCCACGCCCAATCCCACCAGGATCAGCGCCCAGGCAAAAAGCTCGGGCATGTTGAACAAGCGATAGGCCCAGTAGATCTGGGCCCCGATCCCTTTGGAACTGCCCAGGAATTCAGCGACAGCGGCGATTTTCCAGCCACTGCCCAAGGCATACGTCAATCCGGCGAGCACATGGGGGAAAATTCCGGGCAGGATCAGTTGCATCAGGATGCGCATTCGGCCCACCCGATAGACCCTGGCCGAGGCGAACAGACGCTGATCCAGGGCCGCCACGCTCTGGGCGACATTCAGGAACAACGGTGGAAACAAGGCGGCCATGACCACCACGATCGGCACGGTATTCCCGGCCCCGACCCAAACCATGAGCAGGGTGATCCACAGGATCGGCGGCGTGGCTTGCAAGACCGTAACCAATGGCGTTCCCAGGGACATGATCGTCCGGGAGAGCCCCGCCCAGACACCCAAAACAAGCGCGACTGCCAGAGACAAAACAATAGCCAGAACCCCTCTGGACAAGGTGATCAGCGTATGCTCCCACATGGCGCTGGTCATGGTCATTCCTGCCAGATAGCGCAGGGTTTCCAGCGGTGACGGCACGAGACCGGCGCCGAAATAAAAGGTCGCGGTGGTCCACGTAGAGAGAATGACCACAACTGTAAAAATCAGGGGAATCATGAAGATGCGTCAACAATGGCCGTCGCGATGGGCGAATTCCAGATCAAGCCGTCGAGATCGAAGAGGCGACCCGGCATCACCAGGTCCAGGTAGGTCTTGATTTCGTCCCGGACCTCGGATGCGGGCAGATCAAGGATGATGTCCCGTTCCAGGGAAGCATGGACCAACTCTTTGGAAGTGAAGGCTCCAAAAGGCTCCGGAAGGGCCGCGATGCCGATCCCGGGTTCATCCCGTACCCTTGGGGAGTGCCGGAGAACCGCGGAAACAATACCCTGAACGATTTCAGGGTGCTGCTCCAGAGTGTCGGCATTGACGGCCATCCCGACAATAGGCATCCGGGCTGGATGTCGGCTCCGGCGTCCATAAAGGTCTTCCACGCTCTCCACGACGCGCAAATCCGGCATCGCATGCAGCAGGCTGCTGACCAGCGGCTCCGGCACCAGCGCCGTGTCGGATCGTCCGGAAATCATCATCATGGCCAACTGCTGGGGTTCATGGGGGGTGAAGTCAATGTCGACGCCCTCCAGCAAGCCCTTGAGGATGGGCACGGCCGACGACCCCACCGGGGCGTATGCCAGTTTCCGCCCCCGCATATCCGCGAAAGAGGTCACGGACGGGTCCGTGGAAACCAAGTAGAACTTGCGCCAGGCGCTGATGTACAGCAAACGGACCGGGGCATTGGCGGCATGGGCCTGGGCGAACCCTTCGGTGTGGCCCAGCCAGAGGTCTCCCTTCCCGGCCAGAAGGACGCCCCGCAGATCATCGAGATTTTTCCAGATCATTACTCGAAGATTGCACAGCTTCTGGATGTCCCCTGCCTGTACGGCGGCCCAAAACGCCAATTGCGGCGTGGTGGCCATGGCGGACGTGAACAGGGTCAGGGTCGGCAGGTTCGGATCATCACCGAAAACCAGCGGGCTGTCGGCCGCCCCCTGGAGCAGGTGCCACACTCCGGGGACGGCCAGAAAACCGGCGACAAGCAGAACCAGAAGCACCCGTCGGGGAAATGGACCAGGCACTAGAACTCCATTTTCCAGGTTACGGCGATACTGCGTCCAAGGCTGTTCAATTCCGCGGGTTTTCGCCCAGTGGCCAAATGATTCCGATACGTTTCATCCAACAGATTGCTGCCCACCAAGGCCAGCTCCTGCGTGGTTTGGCGGAGCAGGAAGCGATATCCGACCCGGGCATTGACCGTCGCCCAACCCGGAGTTTCCTTTTCTCCCGGAGCAACCTTGGACTGGCGATCCGCCCATTCCAGTTCGAGCAACCCGTTCCAGCCCAGACCCTGATTATATCGCACTCCAACCAGGCCGTTCAGAGGCGGCATGGATTCCAGGTCGGTCTTTTCGGTTCGGTTCTTGCCCACGGCATAGGCCAACGTGGCATAGGCCGACCATTCCTGAAAAAAACGCCATTCCAGCGACGCCTCGCCTCCGAAAATCTCCGCCTTGTCCACGTTGTGCAATTCATGGCGGTTCGGCGCGACCTGTTTTTCCACGATCAGATCGTTCAATCGGTTGGCAAACGCGCTCAGACTGGCCGTCAGATTGGGCAGGTTGTAGTGCAGTCCGTATTCCGCATAGAGTGATCGTTCCGGGTCGAGGTCCGGGTTGCCGAAGACCTCGTAGCTGCCCAGGTTGATGTACTTGAATCGTTCCATGAGATCCGGGGCGCGATAGCTGGACGACCCGAGCAAGGTCATGGACCAGTTCTCCAGAAAACCCCAGGTCAGACCGGCATGGGCGGCCCAACTGTGATCCGTGGTGGACTCCTCATCGCGAAGAGCAGGATTCGGTGTGTTGGGTGAAGGCGGCTTGATCCAGGTGTTCAGCGCATCGCTTTTCGCCCGCAACAGGTCCACCCGACCGCCGAGATTCAGGACCAGATTCTCTTGCAGCTTCCAGTCATCTTCGATGAACACCCCGCCGGACAACAAGCTGGCATCGGCCATGGGCTGGTCAATGGCTTGATTGCCGTTCAGGAAATTGCGCTTGCGCTCTGATTCGATGTCCCACAGCCAGACATCCGCTCCCAGCCCCAGAGAGTGATCACCGGCATCCACCCGGTTGAACCAGCGCAGCCCCCAGGTTTTATGGTTTGCCGAAGGCTCGATGCCGCGGACGCCGGAAGCGGGAGGGAGTTTGTCGATCCGGACGTTCCGGTCGATTTCCTGGAAGTAGAGATTCAGGGATGACTCGGTCCAGAACGGGCTCTCCGGAAAGAATTCATGCACGATACTGGCGAGCATCCGCGTTGTTTCCGGGTAGGTGACATCGGCCACCTCCGGCAGGGAGGCGTTCCCGGTTCCGGGGATGCCGATGTCCCGTCCTTCATATTGCTGATACTGAAATCTGGTGCGATGCAGCTCATTCCATTTGTAACCGACCTTGAAAGCACCATTGAAGTCCTCGAACTGACTGTTGTTGACGGTCTCGCCGCCCCCGTCCTTGTAGCTGGAATAATCGCGATATCCTCCGGAAGCATAGGCCCAGGCCCGCTGAGAGTTGCCGGAGAGATTCGCGTATCCTCCGTACCCGTCGGGGTTGCTTTTATAGGTTCCCGTCAACGTGCCATGAAATGCCGTTTCATCCGCGAACATCCCTTTCTTGGTGATGATGTTCACCACGCCGCCGATGGAACCGGAGCCGTACAGGGCGCTGATCGGCCCTTTGAGCACTTCCACGCGTTCGATTTCATTCGGATCGATCAGGCCGAACTGGGCGTTGATGTCCGTGGCCGTATTCATGCGCACCCCATCGATCAGAAAGACGATTCGGCCCCGACCCAGGCCGCGGATATTGACTTCCCCGCCCCAGGGAGAGTCTCCGGAGATGCTGACTCCCGGAATCCTGGTCAATGCGTCGCTGATGCTGATCGGCTGCACCATGGAGATTTCCTCCGCATCCAGGACGCCCACTCCCCCAGGCGTCTCCGAAAGCTTGGTGGGAGTGCCCCGGGCCGTGACCACGACACGGTCCATTACCACGGGTTCCTCCCCGGCCAAGGCCTTGCCCGCCCTTCCCATGTCTCCCGCCGCCACCACGACCGCGGTCATCAACACCGCCGCCATGGATTGTCTGAAGCCCTGCAGCATGCCTCTTCCTCCGCTTGATGTTTGCCGTTTGTGTAAATTGGTGTCTCAAGCCAAGCTGATCCGTTCACGCCTCGAATCTGAATCTGAACCGCCTTATCAAAAAAGGTCGGGTTCATCACCTGGGTCACCATGGATCATCGCAACGCTGCCAATCTGATGTAATCCTCCCAGCCCGACCAGATCAGCCGCGAGTCATGGGCGGCCATTTCCGGAAACAGGGCAATGCCCTCTCGAATTGGGCAAAAAAGCCCGTTATCAGCGATAATAGTTTGAATCTTTGAGCTGAAAATAATCTTCAGCACCTCCAAGGCGTCATCAGGAGCGTCTTTTCTCAAAAAAGCCAAAAGCGGTACTGCTATCGCTCCTTCCTTCGGCCACACGGCTCGCGCGTTGCCCAACCGAAACGTCCGGGCAAAGGCTGGAAAAACCATGCCCGCCTTGTAGGTTCCTTCGTCCACGGTCTTGTTGATGTCCTGGGGAAACAACTTGGCCTGGGCCAAAGCTGATGCTCTCCGCCCTTCCTCGCCGCACAGCTTTTCCATGTAATGGGCGTACAGCATCGGAGCCGGAGTGTTGTGCGGCGGGATGACCACGTCGGCGGCAAGATCACCCCGGCAAAGGTCGGCCCATCCTTCCACTGGGGGGACCACGCTCTCATGGTGGATGATCAGCATGGTCACCACGGCGACCACCTTGAAAAAAGGCAGCGGTTCCCGCAAGCCGACCCGCAGCAATTCCTCGCGCATTTCCGGTAGTCCGGCGGGCATGGGCGCGAAAATATCTTTCGCTTCAATGGCTCTGGACAAGGCTGAAGGATAGGCCGTCAGCGTGAGGTCGGCGGTATGGTCCGGATGGCCGAACTGATTCTTGAAAAACGCATCCATCTCGTCGTGGGTCTGAGGGGGATGAATGGAGGCGTCTGGAAACGCGGATTGAATCTCCGAAATGACGTGACGTGCGATGTTCGGGGGGATGGCCAGATGCAGTCGTGAGGGCATGATAGGACTCCTGTCGTCGTGATTTGGGGAATGGGCCTTACCGTGAAATTGCAGCGACGGAGAGCTGCTCGCCGTTGCGCAAACCTTCCCGTGCGGAGCCGAGCAGCGCATCCACCGTCCTGAGCTGCTCCAGGCACTGTGCTTCCTCCGTGCTGGTCGCATGAATCGAGGACATGGCCCCTTGCTTCATGACCGTTCTTTTCGTGGCCATGAGGGTCAGAATCGGATCATGGGTGGAGAGAACGATCAGCTTGCTGCTTGCGGCCAAGGCCGCCAGAGCCTTCAGTTTGTCGATGCCCGCGTTCTCGATTTCATCGATCAGGACGATGGCGGCGTCGGAGATGCAGGCGATATCGGCGATCATCAAGGCACGGGATTGTCCACCGCTGAGCACTTGCAACCTGACCTCGGGCAGCACCGGCTCCCCGCACAAGGAGTTGGTCAAGGCCAAAACCCTGTCAACAATGTCCGAACGATTCCTGTCTTTGCTCAGGGCGTGCATCTGGATGAAGTCCCGGACCGTGCCATCCATGATGAATCCTGTTTTCTGGGAAAGCTGGGCCACCATGCCATTACAGTTCGTGGTCAGGTCCGGCATGGTTCCGTTGATCAGAACGCGCCTGCGGCTGAGGGTGTCGCCCCGGGCAAACTGTTCGATGTCGGCCAGGAGTTCACTCTTGCCCGACCCGGTCGGGCCGACCACGGCCAGGCACTCTCCCGCTTGAATGGTCAATTCGGATATGGGTTCCTCTTCGCCGCCTTTTCCCGTACCGGCCAGGATGGTCAAGGTCTTGATTGTCGCTTCATTCATGAAAGAAACATCTCCGTTGGAAGTACTCGTTGATCGCGGATGCATGTCAGGATGGTTCATGACGCTTCAGTGTGTCTGGATTTTCTTGACGTTGCCGGACTGATAGGGCTTGCCCACCCGCATCTCGCCCGTGCAGTAGGAACAGATCGAGGCCGGCATGGAGTAGCGCAGTTCGGTTTCGGATATTTCCCGCACTTCAGGCCAGGAATCGACGATCCGTTTCAACAGCACCGCCCCGGTCCCGGTCAATCCATTGATCCGCACGATTTCCGCCTCCGGGTTCACTTGCCGGATCCTGTAGCCGAAAACCTCCTTTTCAGCTTGAGAAACCATATCGCTTTTGGTTACCACCACCGCGTCGGCCAAACTCAGAGCCGGACCCATCTTTTCCGGAGCGTCCAGCCCGCCGAGATTGTCGATCACCGTCAGCGCCGGAACGCCTTTGACGTGCGGAGCGCATCGGAAACAAAGCCCCGCCGTCTCAATGAACAAGAATTCAGCGCCCTGCTGTTTGCCCCAGCCATGCACTTCTTCCAGGTTGGAAACATAGTAATGATCCGGGCAGACATAGTCGCTCAAGCCCTTGATGGCCGGAATGCCGAGTTCGCGACGATAGAATTCGTCATCCCCGGTGGCCAGGGCGTCGAACTTGGCCACCGCGACCTTGACGCCTTCCTTCATGTACAATCGGGCAAGATGCGCGATGACCGCGGTCTTGCCAGCACAAGGCGTCCCAGCAACAGTTATGATTTTCATCTTTATCCTCAGTTCATTTTTTGTCCGTCCGCTTTTCCAGCCGGATGGCCACAAACATGCCGCATGCCCTCAAGGGATAAAACAATGCGCAACCGGAGAAACACGGGCCAACACTTTTCACTCGCAAAACCAGGAGGTAGCCGCCTGCTTCTCAAGTTATGCCTTCAAATTCTTCGTGATCCAGGAATCCGAAGACTAAAGAGAGTCCCCCGGAGAACACGGGAAACCCTTTTTAGATAATGAAATGCAACCTGTCAAAAATCTTGATAACTAAATTCATAATCCAGTCAAAGCCTCATGTCGCCGACCTCCCCTGCCCCCGGCTCAGCACCTCCAGCCAGCTCTCGGCCTGCCTGCGCTGCTCGGGGATTTCCCGGGCCAGGACAAAGGCGTCGCGAGCTTCTTCCATTCGGCCCTCGTGATACGCGGCCATGCCCAGCAGCAACAGGGCTTCGGCCCGGGTGCGTTCGCATCGGCCCTGGGTCGCCAGCTCCAGGTGCTCCCTGGCCCCGCTCCAGTCCTCCACCTGCATCAGCAAGCGGCCTGCCCGTAAATGGGTTTTGCAGTCCCCGCCGTTACGCGCTTTTTGTCCCAGGGCGCAGGCCGCGCGGCGCGTCTCACGGGCTTGCAGCCAGGCATTGGCCAGCAGTTCCTGGTGCTCCGCATTGACCGCGACGCGACCGTTCTCCATCCCCTCCTCCAGGAGGTGCGCGGCTTTGCGGGGCGCTCCGGCCTGAACATACATCCGTGCCAGCCGGACGATGTCCTCGGAAGTCTGAAACAACCCCTTATGGTATGCGGCGGAAAGCACGGCGGCGGCCTGACGCTGATCGTCCAGCCGCAGGTACACGCCGGCCAGTTGCAGCCAGTACCTGCCGTCCTCGGGATTTCGGGTGATCAGCCGCGGCAACCAACGCGTCAGTTTTTCGTATTGTTCATCGTGGTGCAAGGCGGCCACGAGCATTTCCAGCCAGGCGTTCTCGGGCGTGGTCGTCTCGCGGATGGCGGCTTCCAGGTGCATGACCGCCGCCTGGTGGCGTTCCGAACCGAAATAGATCCAGGCCACCCTTGCCCGTTGCTCCGGGGAAAGAGAACCGGCCTGCTCCATCCAGGCTTCGATGCGCTTGACGGCCTCGGCTGGACGGCTGGCCTGTACCAGCAATTGGGCGGAATTGTACAAAACCTGCTGTCGCAATGGGGCATCCAGGCCGTCACCGGCCAAAACCCGGTCAAAGGCTTCCAGGGCTCGGTCATGGCGACCGGTTTCATGAAACAGATAGCCGAGCATCTGCCAGGCCAGGGCCTGGGCGTAGGGTTCATGGGCCTCTTCCCGAACGAATTTCTCCAGGAGCGATTCCGCTTCCGTCCATTTTGAGTGGTGCAGCAGTTCCTGGGCCGCGGTGAGCTTTTGGTGCGCGGCATGGGAAACCGTGGGACGGTCCTCCGAAGCAAGAGCGATGGAAACCGTCATGGAGACCGAAAGGAACATCCCCAGGCTCAACCCGGCGGAAACAAGAAACCAACGCAAGGATGAACGAAGCGATTGGGTCAAGTGATTCATGATCACCCCTCCAAGCTGAATTTGATGACAATGGTGGCCAGGGCCTGGACGGGCTCGCCGTCCCGGATCTGAGGCTGGAACCGCCAGCGGCTCAGGGCGCGCACGGCCTCCTGGTCGAAGATTCCCCGCCGGGGTTCGGCTTCCACCACGGTGACGTCGCTGACCGTGCCGTCGGGGTTGACGATGAATTCCAGGCGTACCCAGCCGGAAATGCCGTCCAGTTGCGCCCGTCTGGGATAGCGCGGCGGGATCTGGCTGACCGGAGTCAGGGACTGGGTATAGCGGACCGGGCCCTCCGGCTCGGCTGGAGGTGCGGACAAAGGCAGTCCGGCCAGGGCCAGGTCCGCGGAAATATCCGGTAGGGGCAGGTCAAGAGCCGGAGCTTCCAAAGACCGCTTTTGGGGAGCGGCCAGGGCTTCCATCCGCGGCAGGGGTTGGATTTTCTCCGGCGGGGTGGGCTGTTCCCGCTCACGCCTGCGCACGACTTGTTCCTGGTCGTCCATGCGGATGAATCGCGGCATCGGAACGCGTTGTCGATCCTCCACCCCGGCCTCGCCGCGGCTGACAAGAACGTTCATCAGCACGAACAGTCCCAGTGCCGCCAGAATTCCGCAACCCAGGGAAAGGCCGTAACGCGCCGCGTCATTCATGGCCGACTCGCCGCCACGGCCACGTCGCGCACCCCGGCCAAACGGACCTGGTCAATGACCTGGACCAGTATCCCGGTGCGGGAGGCCTCGTCGGCCTGGACAACCACGGCCCCCTCGGGGTTCTCGGCGCGCAACCGCTCCACGTTGGCCCGCACGGCCCGCACGTCCACCTGTCGGCCATCGATCCACACCGCGCCGGATTCGGACACCGCGATCATAATGTTCCCGCGCTCCTGGCGCTCCGCGCTGGCCGCTGTGGGGCGGTTCACCTCGATGCCCGCCTCCTTGACGAAGGACGTGGTCACGATGAAAAAGATGAGCATAATGAACACCACGTCCATCATCGAGGTCATGTCGATCTGGGCGCTGTCTTGTTCGTCGTATCGTCGTCTGCGTCGCATGGGATTGAGTTCCGGTGTAGGGGCGCACCTGTGTGTGCGCCCATTGCTGAAAACGAGATATACAGGGCGCACACACAGGTGCGCCCCTATGGCTCTATCCTCCGCCCTCTTCCTTCCGCCCTTCCGCTTCCAACAAGTCCCTGAGCAGCACGTCCGCGGCCTGTCGGGCCTTGGATCGGCCGCCGCGCTGCAGGCGGATGCTGAACACGAAGCCGGACAGGGCCACCACCAGCCCGGCCATGGTCGGGATGGTGGCCATGGACACGCCCGCGGCCATGGCCCGTGGGTTGCCCGTGCCGCTGAAGCCGATGGTGTCGAAGACCAGGATCATTCCGGTGACCGTGCCCAGCAGACCCAACAGCGGACACACCGCGATCATGGTCCGGATGAGAAACAGAGAGCGGGTCAGGCTCTGGCGCAGTTCGGACACGTCCTTTTCCAGGATCTTTCGAGCCAGCCGACGGTCCGTGCCTGGGGCATGACGACGCTTGGCGCGGACCGAGGTCAGTTCCCCGGGAAAAACCCGCCAATGGTGCCAGTAGCGTTCGATGATCAGGGTCCAGAGGACGATGGCCACGCCGAGGATGGCCCACAGCACCGGCCCGCCGGCGTCAAGAAAACGTTGCAAGTTGAGAAACTGTTCGATCATGGGTTGTTCCGTGAACGGGTACGTGAACGGGAACGGGAACGAGAAGAGCTGCTTCGTGCACGTTCACGTACCTAAAAAGGCTTATTTCTCCCTCATTCGCTGGATATGCTCGGCCAGCAACCCGGCGCCCTGCTCCTCCATGATGGTCGTCAACTGGCGGCTTTTGGCCGCGGCAACGCTGTGCAGCAGCAACAGGGGAATGGCAATGGAAAGCCCCAGGGCCGTGGTTACCAGGGCCTGCGAGATGCCTCCGGCCATGAGCTGGGGGTCGCCGGTGCCGAACAGGGTGATGGCCTGGAATGTCTCGATCATGCCCACCACCGTGCCCAGAAGGCCCAGCAGCGGGGCCACCGCGGCCAGGATCTTGATGGTCGTCAGGCCCCGTTCCAGGCGGGGGACTTCCTTGAGCACGGCCTCGTCCAGGCGGATTTCCAGGGTCTCGGAATCCGAGAGACTGTTGGCCTGGGCAAGGAGCATGATTCGGCCCAGGGGATTGTCAGGCAGCCCCTGGAGGCTGCGCAATTGCCGGCGGATCCGGCGTCCGATCACCGTAAGCATGGTAAAACGGACCACGAAGACGATCACGCCCACCAACCCCAAAACCAGGATGATCATGCCGATCTCCCGGCCCTGCTTGATTCGTTCGGTCAGTGTCGGGGACTGGACCAAGTGGGTCAGGATCGCGCCCCTTGAGGGGTCCAGCGCGAAAAAGGTTGTTTGCCCGGGCAAGGCCTGTTCCAGGTCCCTTGCCAGGCGCAGATACCGACCTTGGGGCTGGCGCGGCAGTTCCAGAAACTGGTTGCGGCCCTGAACGTGGGATAGGTACGCTCCCTCGGAAACCGCGCTGAAGGGGCCCACGCGCAAAACCTCCCGTTGCCGCGCGCTTCCGTCCGGCAGCACCACCTCGCTCATGAACCGGTCCGTCCGGCTTGAGCCGACCATTTCTTCCAGGAGTATCAGCCAGAACCGCTCC
The DNA here is from genome assembly GCF_003046795.1 of Desulfonatronum sp. SC1. Taxonomy (NCBI): domain Bacteria; kingdom Pseudomonadati; phylum Thermodesulfobacteriota; class Desulfovibrionia; order Desulfovibrionales; family Desulfonatronaceae; genus Desulfonatronum; species Desulfonatronum sp. SC1. The sequence continues at coordinate 203,637 of NZ_PZKN01000002.1, forward strand.
AGTTCCTCCATGCCTGGCAGGCCGCGGCTGTTGCCCAATGCATGAAGAAAATCCAAGGCCTCGGGCTTGTCGGCCATGGCCAGTGAACCCAGGAACTGGGCGTGGAAATCCCCGGCGCTTTGCCGCACCACGCCGAACATCTCGCCCAGACCGCCCTGCTGCTCGCGCAACACGGCTTCCAATTCCGCGAGCACGGCCTCGTTGGCGTCGTATTTCGCAAGCAGACGCTCCTGCCTGTCCCGCTCGCCGCGCACCAGGGCCCGGGCTTCCTGAGTCCGCTCACGGGCCGCGTCCAGATCGGCCATGAATTCCAGCTCCCGCTCCAGGTCCTTGCGCTGTTCCTCCGCGGCCCGCTGGCGGGCCTGTTCCAGAAATGCGTCCAGTCCCGTCGAAGCCTGAGCCGAAACGCAGCAAACGATCAGAAAGAATGCCAGAACAAGACTTCTCACGGCTGGTCCTCCCGCAATGCTTCCGGGTGAGGAAACGGGGAGACGGACGGCGCCTCAGACACCGTCACCGGGACCACGATCAGTTCGGGAGCGGCCTGCCGGGCCGCGATGCGCAGCCCCTGGCGCAGGGACTGGTTGTGGCGATTCTCCAATACCGTCCAGGCTTGTTCGCCGACCTCCCAGAAGCCGCTCTCCGTCCTGTCCAGGGTCTGGTAGGCCAGCACCAACCGCCCGATGCGCAAAAACTCCACGCTGCGATCCGGGCCGTCGCCGTCGCGCAACTCGCCCTGATAGGCTTCAATGGTCCGGCCGTAGTCGGCCTCGACCTGGTAGGCCTGCATGATCTGGCGGAACTTTTCCGGGATGTCCACATCGGCCCGGCGCATCAGGGCCCGCAAGCCCTCCACCCGGGCCGCGCGCTCCTCATTCAGAAAAGGCAGATCCGCGACGGTGAATTCCTCCAGAGCGTCCAGCATCCGCAGCATCAACGGCACGATCTCCCGCTGGGTGACCAGGATGTCCTCGATCTGCCGCTCCAGGGAAGCCTGCTCGGCCTTCTGGGACAGCGTCATCTGCTCCAGGTTGTCGTTGTACACGGCCAGATTGTCATACTCGCGACGCAGCTCCCGATACTCCTGCAACAGTTGCATGGTCTCGTCGGACATGGCGTCGATCTTCATCTGGGACGCTTGGCTATGGCGCAAGATCCCCTCTTCCGCTTCGATTGCCCGAGTCACCTGGTCGGACCCGAAAACCAAGGACGACCAGACGATAAACAGAAAGGGTATGCCCCACGTGGCGATTCGACACGTTCTCCCCCAGCCGGTTCGCCTGCCGGATGCGGACACTTGTTCGAAATGAACTGACAACACGCGTATTCTCCTCATGAATGAAGTCAAAAAAAATAAAGTACCTATGAAGCCGAAAGCAAAGGCCCGGCATGCCCGACACTGTCGGAGTGATGAACTGACACAAGGGATAAAGGAAGTCATAATCGCAAAGAGACGATGATTCTGTTCATAAGGAAATAATCTTCAGCACTGCGAAACTACCATTTTCTACGTCCTACCAAGCTTTGGCATGTTCATTCTTTTTCAAAACTGAAACTGCGGAAATGGCATTCGTTCGGTACGTTTCTCCCGAATGGGTTTCCGCAATCCTGAAGGGATTTTATCGTATAGCCGGTGGTTTCAACCACCGGTAGAAGTAATTTTGAGGGTGTGAGTCCTGAAAGGACGACGTTTCATTCCGAAAAAATGGAAAACGTCGTCCTTTCAGGACTCAAGCCAATTATACTCCCCAATCCGGTGGTTGAAACCACCGGATATACGACTTCTCCCCTTCAGGGAGATGAAGCAGGATGCCTGAGCCGGGATTCACAAACGACAATTCAGGAACAGCCAGTTCCCCGACTAGCAAACTATGACAACTCATGTCAACGAATCTGAAAACCATACTCAAAACCTCCACTTTGGAAACTTCACCCGCCCGTCATTGCATACCCCTGTTGATCCATTTTTATCCTCTTCTTTCGCCTCGGCGCATACCAAGGGCCGCAAGGGCTATGACACCAAGCACGACCAATCCGGCCAGCCACTCCACTCCAGATGAAAGCACCTCGGTGGAGTCATCCGCACTTTCCATTTTTTCCATCTTGTAACCTTCAACCTCGGTCTGCCCTTCCTTGGCAGCACCGCTGTCCCGGTTTTTTTCCTCCTTGGCCCCGGCCTGTTCAGCGCTGGGGGAGGTGAGCTGCTGTTGCAGGGTCTGCCGTGCAACCACCTGTTCGGCCAGAGACTTCCGCGCCGCCTGTTCAATGGCCAGCTTGAACCGTTCCACCATCTCCGGGCTGAGGACGCCGGGCAGGGAGATGATGGCCACCACCATCTGGTTAAGCAGCGGGTTATTGCAGGTGTGGTCGCAGCAGGCCACTCCTTTTTCCACCACATTGACCGCGTACTCAACGGCCAGCTTTTTCCGCACGGCCTCGTCCGCCTGCCAGTAGTCCTTGCGCACCGCCTCCAGCATCCGGGCGGTAATGGACTGGTAGGCCCAGGGGTTGGCGCGGTTGAAAAACTCCTTCAGTTCCTGACCGTACTTATCCTCCACATAAACCTCATGGATCTGCTGCCACTGGTCCGCCGTCACCTTGTCCGGGGTGGTTACCTGCCAGCCCCAGAAATATTCGACAAAATTACTCATCTCCCTGGCCCCGGCGTAATCCTCCTTTTTCATGCCCTCAATCCACTTGGGGTTGAGGTAACGACTGCGCAGCTCCCGGCCCAGGGTGGCGGCCACGTCTTCCACCGTCACCTGGCCCGCTTTCCGTTGATTGGTGATCAGGGTTTCCGGCGCCTGACCCGACGCGTGACGCACCGCCATGGCCAGCCCTCCAAGATATTGAAACACGTCGTCATTATCCATAAGGCCATAGACATTTGACGAGCGGGAATGGACCGCCACATCGGTTGCAGCCAGTTGTGCCTTGAACAGGGCGCGCGCCTCCTTGCCCCAGTGGTTGCCGCCAAAGGCAAAGCCCATGCGTTTTTCATAGATATCCACCACCTCGCGCTCATCCGTCCACAGCCCCGAGGCCCCGGTCATCTCGCTGACCCCGTTGCCGTAGGAACCGGGGGTCTCGGAGAAAATCCGCAGACGGCTCAGCTCCTCGGCCTCTTGTTCATCCATGCCGTCGGCAACAAGTTTGGTCTTGAGGCGGCGACTGCCCGCCGCCACCAGGTTTTCAATATCGGTCTGGAGGATGGCCAGGCGCACCGCCTCGTCAAGAAACCGCAGCTTGTCCGGGAAAAGGTCCCGGTAGAGGCCGGAGGCATTGATCAGGACATCGATGCGCGGCCGCCCCAGCTCCCGGCCCGGCACCACCTCCAGGCCGGTCACCCGGCCGGAAGGCAGCCATTTGGGCCGAATCCCCATGAGCCAGAGGATGGTGGATTCGTTCAACCCTTCATTGCGCAGCGTCTCCACGGCCCACAGCACCACCGCCACCTTGTTCGGGTATTTCCCGTGCTTTTCAAGATGGTTGGCGATGATCTGCTCCGCTGCCTTTTTCCCCAGTTCCCAGGCCGCCGGGCTTGGCAAGTTAGCCGGGTTAAAGCCATAAAGATTACGACCGGTGGGGATGGCGCCGGGATTGCGCAGGGGGTCATTGCCTTCGCCCGGCTCCACGAAGCGGCCGGCAAGACCACGGAGCAGGTTCTCCATCTCCAGCCTGGCCGAGGAGCGAAGGCGCTCGGCAGCCTGTTGCTCTTTCTCGTCGGGATTCCATTTGACCACCGCTTTTGCCATCTCTCCGATCTCGTCACTGCCCTTACCGCGGCCAAAGGTGTGCATGCCGTAAGGGATCATCTCCTCCTTGATCTCCTCCAAATAGTGACCAATGGTGTCGGCCAGCTCCCCATCCGGAATCTCCGCGGATGCGTCCGCGGCGAGGTCGGCGAGGATCCCGGTTTGCTCTGCCAGGGCCCGCAGTTCCTTGATCTTTTCCGGGACGGTGACGCTCTCCAGGGCCTCGGCCTGTTCAATCTCGCCGGCCAGTTCGGCCATGCGGCCGTACTCCTTGTAGAGGCCGGATTGACGCAGCATGGGGGTGAGATGGGAGAGCATCACCCCCCGACCCCGTCGCTTTGCCTGGATGGCTTCACCCACATTATCAACGATATATGGATAGATGTTGGGGATCACTAGTGTCCCAACGTTTTTCATTAATCAATGCTTAAGACTCTGTAAAATATGACTTTTTATTCTTTTTTGGCTGTTACCGATTTGAACATCCAGCAGCTAGTACCTTATACCTCTTGCAACATTT